>DATKYS010000102.1 GCA_035528375.1 bacterium | reverse complement strand
GGACATTTGACATGCCGATCCTCGGACTCTTTGTTTGCCACCATGCCTCCAGTTCATGTGACATGATAGCATCCCCGTAAGTCCTTTATCTAGCGTTGTAGATGAGACTAAGGATGGTCCAGGAACACAAAGGTATCCCTTGGGTTTAGTGTGGATGTAAAAAACGGGTGATCTGAGCACGGGCGCACGCGGCGGTTCCGGTCAGGCGCCCAGCATGGGCATCTTGATGCCGAATTTCTTCGCGTTCTCGATGGCCCGGGGGTAGCCGGCGTCGGCGTGGCGGACGATGCCGAGGCCGGGGTCCGTGGTCAGCACGCGGCTTATCCGTTTATCCATCCCCGGCGTGCCGTCGGCGACGATGACCATGCCGGCGTGCTGGGAGTAGCCCATGCCCACCCCGCCGCCGTGGTGGACGCTGACCCAGCTCGCCCCGCCCACGGCGTTGAGCATGGCGTTCAGGAAGGGCCAATCGCTCACGGCGTCGGAGCCGTCGGCCATGCCCTCGGTCTCGCGGTTGGGGCTGGCCACGGAGCCGCAGTCCAGGTGGTCGCGGCCGATGACGACGGGGGCCTTGATTTTTCCGGTGCGCACCATGCGGTTTATCTCCAGGCCGAATTTTTCGCGGTCGCCGTAGCCCAGCCAGCAGATGCGGCAGGGCAGTCCCTGGAAGCGGACCTTTTCCCGGGCCTTCTTTATCCAGCGGGCCAGGGCCTCGTCCTCGGGAAACAGGCGCAGGACCGCCTCGTCGGTGGCGTGGATGTCGGCGGGGTCGCCGGAGAGCGCCGCCCAGCGGAAGGGACCCTTGCCGTCGCAGAACAGAGGTCGGATGTAGAGCGGGACGAAGCCCTTGATGTCGAAGGCCTCGGGTGCGCCCCGGTCCACCGTCTGGCCGCGGATGTTGTTGCCGTAATCGAAGGTTTCCGCGCCCGCTTTCTGCATCGCCAGCATGGCGTTCATGTGGACCACCATGGCCTCCAGCGAGCGCCGTTTGTACTCCTCGGGATCTTTCTTTCTGAGGGCCAGGGCCTCGGCCAGCGGCATACCGTTGGGGATGTACCCCGACAGCTCGTCGTGGGCCGAGGTCTGGTCCGTTAAAACGTCCGGCGTGACCCCGCGGCGCACCAGTTCCGGGTGCACGTCGGCGCAGTTGCCCACCAGGCCGATGGAGAGGGGCTCGCCCTTTTTGACAAAATCCTCAACCAGCCGCAGCGCCTCGTCCAAATCCGTGACCATGCGGTCGCAGTAACCGGTGTCCAGGCGCTTCTTTATTCTTTCCGGGTCCACCTCCACATCCAGGCAGACCCCCTCGTTCATGGTGACCGCCAGGGGCTGGGCGCCGGACATGCCTCCCATGCCGCCGGTGAGGACCCATCGCCCTTTGAGCGACCCGGAAAAATGCCGGCGGGCCAGCTCGGCGAGAGTTTCATAGGTGCCCTGGAGGATGCCCTGGGTGCCGATGTAGATCCAGGAGCCGGCGGTCATCTGGCCGTACATGATCAGGCCCTTGGCCTCCAGCTCGTAAAAATGCTCCCATGTTGCCCACTTGGGCACCAGGTTGGAGTTGGCCAGAAGGACCCGGGGGGCCTCCTCGTGGGTGGTGAAGACGCCCACCGGCTTGCCCGACTGGACGAGGAGCGTCTCGTCGTTCCCCAGGGTGCGCAGGGTTTTTAATATCGCCTCCAGGGACTCCCAGTTCCGCGCCGCCTTGCCCGAGCCGCCGTAGACGATTAAATTGGCCGGGTCCTCGGCCACGTCCGGGTCCAGGTTGTTCTGGAGCATCCGGTAGGCGGCCTCCTGGTGCCAGCCTTTGCAGTTGAGCCTGGGGCCCGTGGGGGCGTGCAGTTCACGCGGCATGATCCGTCCTCGGTTGAGGGTTTGACTGTGGCGGTTCGACCGCCCCCAAAATAGCACAGAGACGGCGAAGGCTCAAGACCCTGAGGTTACCCCGGTCCAGGAATCGGATTTTGAGCTATCGTTTCAGGGAAAGACGATGCTCCGCATCGCCGGGCTTTTCTTCCCCGGTAAAACCCATCTGTGCTAGTATGGAGATTAATCTGATTAAGCCGGGCTGCTTCTCATTGAGCGTCGCCCCGGTCGGGCCGGATAAAAAAGACCCAAATATCCAGGCGATGAGGTGCGGCATGACTGATCCTGGTGTCGTAGCTGGTGTCGTGAAGCGCGACCGGATTTTCTGGTGGGTGCTGCTGGTCGTGGAGGTATTTTTCTGCATCGTCATCCTGGGCGACCTGAGCAATTACACGATTGATGACGGTTATATCTATCTGAACGGCGCCAGACAACTGGCTCGGGGAGAGCTGCCCAACATGACGCCGGGCGAGACGCCGACCAACGCCTGGGGCAGTTACCTGTGGCTGCTGATGCTCGTTCCCGCATACCTGTTGGGTGTCAATCCGTTATTCTGGGCCAAGGCGCTGGGATTCTTGTTCCTCCTCGGTGGGATTTGGCAGATATCGCTTTTACTCCGGCATTGGCGCCCGAAGATGGATCGTCTGGAATCCCTGGCGTTGGCCGGTTTGTTACTGGCTTTCGTCCCGGCGGTTTACGGGTCGGTCAACGTGCTGGAAACCGGGTTTCACCTCTTCGCCCTTCTCACGGCGCTTCATTTTTTAGTTCGCGATGTCGCCAAAAAGAGGCCCAGCATAGCGTTCGGCCTCTCGTTGAGCCTTCTGCTCCTCAGCCGCCCCGATGCCTTCATCGAGGTGCTCCTGTTCCTGGCCTCGTATCTCTGGTTGTCGTTGGGGCGCGAATCGCCCTTCGTCAAGCGTGACGTGTGGCGGCCGTTTCCCGGTCTCGTTCCCGGACTTCTGTTCTGGGCGGCGATAGCATTAATCTACGGCTCCCTCCTGCCCCACAGCGCGGTGGCGAAGACGCCGGCTTTTTCTTACATAATTTCGTTTCAATGGCTGTACTTTATTGAAGGTGCCGTGATGGAACTGGCGTTCACGCCCGTTCTACCCCTCGCCATTGCCGGTGCCGCCGTGTTCATTTTCCGTCGGAAAAACGAAGCCCCCGTCCTGCCCGTTCGTTCCCTGCTGGCCGCCATTCTTTTTTTGGGTTTGGTGAAGATGCTCCTTTTAATGGATTGGACCATGCTCAACCGGATATGGCTTGGCGAGGCGACGATTGCCATAGTCTGTTCAATAGTATTGGTATACGATTTGGTCGAAAAACTGCGTTCACGTTTTTTCGTATCATTGGTCTTCTGCGTCGGATTGATGGCGGGGTTGTGGGGATGGCGGTTCTTCGTGTTCAACAATTATGTGAGGCCGTACAGTCCCGCTCGGTCGATGGGCGATCTGATAAACGAGCTCAAGCTACCCGATTCCTGGCTGGCTATACCCGATATGGGCGCGATTCCTTACTATGCCGGCATTCCGACCCTGGATACCTGCAAGTCCCCGATATGTAACATGCACCTGTTCGAGCACCCGGCCGATCTGGATTACGTGTTGGAGCATAACGTGGATTTCATTGTACTGGTGTCATTCTATATGGACCCGATAAAGGACTTCTGGCCCTATATGAGTGTTCTTGACGATATTTGTGAATGTGATTATTTCCTGGAGCACTTCCGCCCGGTGATGGTGGCGGAGTCATCCGTGCCGCTTACTTTGGACTATTTTTATGAATACCGGGGGCATTATTTCCACCTCTACGTCTCCGACCGCATTGACTACGATGCGCCGGACCCGATACCCATTCATCTGCGCGGGTTGTCCCCACTGGCTGAGGATTACCCCTATCTCGGTATCGTTATACGGAATTGGAGGCGGTAGAGAGCTTGCGGGGAGAAAACGGACCGCTCTCTTCAGAGCGAAGACGGCAGAGTGAATCGAGCCGTAAAAATCGAACCTTTTTTCGCGACTCACCTTGCCAAGCCGTGATTCTTGGGCTATATTCATACTGTGAAGTTCACACAAAAGGGGGGTTCATGTACCGACATATATTGTTGATATTAGTCTTGTTGGCATCTTTCGCGTCCGCCGAGGTCCTCTTTTTCGAGGATTTCTCCGACGGCAATATGACCGGCTGGACCTTGGATCCCGGTGAAACAGGACAACGCTGGATCGTCAGCTCCAAGCACTTCTTCACCGGCCCCTTCGGCGTCCTCTGCGAGAAGGGGGAGGATCAGGACGAGCGGTTGATTTCACCGGCCATCTGCCTCACCTCGGACGTCGTCGTCAGATTCTACTGGGCTACGAGCTACACCTGGTTCGTCTCCCCCCACAACAACGGGGATTACATCCTGGAGATCCGCGAGGCCGGCGGACCGGGCGACTGGATGGAAATCTGGAACGAGGAGACCTTCGGACAATTCGAGAACTGGGTCTGGAACGAGACCAAGATTGTGATAGGCGCGTACTGGTTCGGGCACGACGTGCAGTTCGCGTGGCGCATCGTTGCCGACAGGGCCGCCGACGCTTGGCTGGACACGATCACGGTTTCCGACGGTGGTTCGTCTGATATTCAGGAAACGACCTTCGGGGTGATAAAGGCCACTTTCCGCTGATTGAGGTTCCGGCACGAGGGCGGCTTCAGGCCGCCCTTTTTTATGCCGACTCTATCGCGGTCGGTTTAGATTCACCCGGGCGAGGTCCAGGCGTGGTAAGATATATCCCTCGCCGGTTGAGCGGGTTTTTGTGCCCGGGAGCCGGGGGATGCCCGGTGGCCGGTCGGCTCCGCCGGTGACCCGAAAGCTCGCGCCTTACCGGGACCGGAAGGGATTTTCACGGATGACCCGTGAGGGTGACGATGACCGGTATTGAAACCAAATTAGCGGATCGGACGCGTGGAACCCGGCATCTCACCCGGGGCCTGATCGCCCTCGAGCTCATCCTGTGTGCTTTCATCGTCTGGGACGTGTCCGGCTATACACCCGACGACACCTACATCTACCTGAACGGGGCCCGCCAGCTGGCCGGCGGTCAATTGCCGAACATGACGCCGGGCGAGGTTCCCACCAACGCCTGGTCCAGCCTGCTATGGGTGGGGCTTATCACCCCGGCTTACTGGCTCGGCTTCGACGCCCTAATCTGGGCCAAGGTGCTCGGTTTCATATTACTCCTGGGCGTTGTCTGGCAGGTCTCGCGGATAATCAGGCTCTTCTACCCCAAACTGGATAAACCGACCGTCTGGGCCGTCGCCGGGTTGACGCTCACCTACATGCCGCTGGTCTTTTGGGCCACCAGCGGCATGGAGACGATTCTCTACGTCTTCAGCCTGGTGCTGGTCTTCTATCTGCTCTTCCGGGATCATGCGCGGCGGCGGATGTCCGTGGGCCTGGGGCTCGCCCTGTCCCTGCACCTGATCACCCGACCCGACGCCTTCATCAACGTGGCCCTCGTGCTGGCGCTCCTGCTAATCCTCGTTTTGAACCCCAAGCGGCCCCACACCTGGGCGGGGCTCCTGCGGCCCGCCGTCGGTCTGCTTCCGGGAGTCCTGCTGTTCCTCCTGCCCAGCCTCTTCTACCCGACCGTCCTCCCGACCAGCGCCCTGGCGAAGGCCGGCGTTATAGGCCCCCTCTTCAATGACCAATTCTGGTGGAACTTCCGCGAACTGGTCCTGAACTTTTCGCTCACGCCGGGAAATATTTTCATCTTAGCCGGGATGCTTATATTTTTATTCTGGCGTCGCAAGCGGGGTGACCTGATCTGCGGCTGGGAGATGCGGGTCTTCGTAGTCCTGTTGGTCGCGATGCACCTGGTCAAGAGGGTGCTGGTGTGTGACTGGATGGCGGTTCAGCGCCTGTGGCTGGAATCGGCGGTGATCGCGCTCGTCATTTGTCTTCTGGCGCTCATCCGTCTGATCGAAAAGAAAAAATATCTCTTGATATCCGCCATTATTCTGTGCGGCAGTCTGGCGGCGGGGCTGCTCGGTTGGCGGATGTTTATCTTCGCCTTTTTCCACCACCCCGGCAATCCCGCCGAGGTGATGGCGCAGTTCGTGGGCGAGCTGAAGAGGGACGACTCGTGGATGATCACCACCGATATGGGTGTCGTGCCCTATTTCGCCGAAATCAATACGATAGACGCCGAAGCCGTTCCCATATGCAACTATCACCTCTTGAAAGTTCCGAATGACCTCGCCTACGTGTGGAGTCATCGGATTGATTTCATCGTCGTCACCTCTCCCTGCCTGACTACGCCCCGACCGGAAACCACCCAGTACCGCCTGGTGAGGGACATAATGAGCCAGAGGTACTTTCGGGACAACTACCGCCACGTGTTGAGCGCCGTGTGGGCCTCACCGTTCAATCACGGGCACGGGGCCCTGCGGTCGTATCCGGGCAGGTACTACCACCTGTTCGTCTCGAGGCGGATTGATTGCGATCTGCCCAGCCCCCCGATCCTGTTGACGAGGGATATTTACCACACGCGACCCATTGCCGCGGAAGTCGTCCTGCCCGTTGATCTCCCACCGGCGTACACAGAAAACGGCGTCGTTCCCGCCGTCCCCGACGAGCCCCTGCCTGGGTATCTGCTCCCGTCGTTTTCCGAAACCGACCGTTCCGGCGCCTCTTCCTCTCCCTGAAAGCGTACCGCCCGTCGGCGCCGCGGTGGCTGGTGGGGCGGGTGGAGGCCGTCTTCCGCCGAGTCGAGTCCTCAAGGGGCGGGGACGGTGTCGGCCGCCCTTCCTTCACGGCCCCTTCAAAGGTGTGGACCGCCTCTCGTGGGCGTGTTCTCGAAGTGGTACAATTGCCGGAGCGTCCACTCGGGAGACGGAAAGTGCGTCTACTGTCGGCGGTCCGAGAGATCAGGGGTGTCTGGTGGCTGATCATCGCCGTGGAAATCGGCCTGGCCTTCGTCGTGCTCTACGAGTTGGGAGCCTATTCCTTCGATGACGCCTATATCTATCTCTCGGGGGCGCGGCAGCTCTCGCGGGGCGAGCTGCCGAACCCGAGCGCCGGCGACGGAATGCTCCCCACCAATTCCTTCTCCAGCCACCTCTGGCTTCTCTTACTGACCCCCGCCTTCTGGCTCAAAATACAACCGCTGGTCTGGGCCAAGGCGCTGGGCTTCCTGTTTCTTCTCCTGTCGGTGTTCCAGGCCGCGGGGATTCTGCGCCGTCTGCGCCCCACCCTCTCCCACGGTTCCTCCCTCGCCCTGGCCGGGGTTTTCCTCGTCTTCACCACGTCGGTCCTCGGGTCGGTGAACGGCCTCGAGACGGCGCTGAACCTCTTCTCCATCTTTCTTCTGCTTCGCTTCGCGCTCCGGGATTTTTTGAATGACAGGCTCAGCACGGCCCTGGGCTTGGCCGCCGGTTTGCACCTGGTCACCCGGCCCGACGCCTTCCTCGACCTCGCCGTGCTGGGGGCAGTCATCGGCTGGTGCTGGGCATCGAAGCGGTCGCGCATCGGTTGGCGCGACGTGCTGAGGGTCAAGCTGGGGGTCCTCCCCGGCCTGGCCTTTTTCGCAGCCGTGGCGCTCGTCTACTGGCAGATTCTGCCCACCAGCGCCGGGGTTAAGGTCCCCCCGCTGGAGGTGATGTTCAGCCTTTGGGGCCTCCGGGAGGGTTTTTTCCGGGTCCTCTGGGACTTCGTCCGCACACCCGGCCTCGCCCTGGTCTACGCGGGCTTCGTCTATTTCCTTGTCCGGCGCGCGAAGGAGGGGGAGGACGGGAGCGGTGTTGACCGGGCTCCCCGGCTGACCGCTCCCCTCCGGTTTCTCTTCGTCGGGCTGGCCCTGGATCACCTGGGGGTTCTGTTCTTCGCCGGCGACCCCATCGGGGTGGGCCGCCTGTGGCTCCCCTCAGCCGCCACGGCTCTCGTATGCGCCCTGTCCATGCTTCCCGCTTTTTTCCCCCGGCGCCGGGGACTGGCCGTCGGAACCCTCCTCTTAGGTTTCACCCTCTGGGCCGGGTTTCTGGGCTGGTGGCCCTACGTGCTTTACCACTACAACCACCCCGGCTCGCCCGCGGAGCGGCTCGGCGAATTCATCTCCGAGACGAAGCTCTATGACTCCTGGCTGGTGACCATGGATATGGGGGTGGTGCCCTACTTCGGGGATCTGCCCACCATAGATTCCCACGACCGCCCCAAGTGCAACCGTTACCGGGCGTCGAACCCCGGCGACCTGGACTATATCTGGCAAAAACCGGTGGACTTTGTGGTCCTCATCACGCCCGCGCCGGAGCCGGAGCCGGCCTTCATCTACCACGGCGTCAATCAACATCTGTTCGCCGAAGAGTGGTTCGACGGCTTCCGGGAGGTGCTCGTCGCGGAGTGGCGTCCGCCGGTGGGCCTCGATTCGCTCTTGACCAACGTCGGCCGCTACTTCCACCTCTACGTCTCGGACAGGATCGAGTGCGAAATAGGGGAGCCCGTTCTGCTGCTGCGTGGCGTTCCCGAAGTAGAGCCGTAATTCCGGGTCCACGGACGTGTATCCGACGCTGCGGCGGGTGGCGGCGGCCGCATTTTACCTTCCGCATCGGGGCTGAAGGGACGGGTTGACTGATGCGCCGCTGGCTCATCCTAGCCGTCGTAGTGCTGGTCCAGCTCTGTATCGGCGGGATTTACGCCTGGAGCAACCTGGCGCGCGCTCTCACCGAGGCCTACGGTCTCGCCGAATGGCAGTCCCAGCTCATCTTTGGGGTGAACATCGCTGTGTTCGCCCTGACGATGCTCTTCGCGGGGCCCCTTCTCGATCGCCGCGGTCCGAGGAAGCCAACCCTCGTCGGTGGGTGCCTCTTCGCGGCGGGGCTGCTGGTGGCATCCTTCTCCGGCGGTCGCTTCCCCCTGCTTCTGGTGGGGTACGGGCTGGTGGCCGGGACGGGCCTCGGCTTCGTGTACCTCTGTCCCATCTCCACGGCGGTCCGCTGGTTCCCGAAGAGGAAGGGGCTGGTGACCGGGGTGGCGGTGGCCGGATTCGGAGGCGGGGCCGTCGTTCTGTCCAACCTCATCGAGGGGCTGCTTGCCGCGGGGCTGACCCCCCTGGACATCTTCCTCTGGATCGGCGTCGTGTACGGCGTTTTAATTCTCATCGGCGGAAGCCTGCTGGCCAATCCACCTGACAGTCCTCCGCCGCCGGCGCCCCACGAGATTCCCAGCGTCCGACGCGATCCCCGGTTCTGGCGCCTGTTCGGGGCCATGTTTGCCGGGACCTTCGCCGGACTTTTGGTTATCGGCAACCTGAAGCTGCTGGGGCTGTCGGGGGGTGCGGGGGAGCTTATCGCGGCAGCCTCGGTGAGCGCCCTGGCGGCGGGTAACGCGCTGGGCCGCATCGGATGGGGGCTCATCGCCGACCGTTTCGGCCGGGGTCTGGCCAGCGTTCTCTCCCTGTCGCTGTTGGCGGTCTCAATCCTGCTGCTCTTGCCGGCCGCCGGGGAGGGGTGGCCGTTCCTGTTGGTCGCGGCGTCCGTGGGCTTCAACTTCGGAGCGGCCATGGTGCTCTACGCCACCCAGACCTCGGACGTGTACCGGCCGGAGAATTTCGGCCGCGTTTACGCCCGGGTCTCGCTGGCCTACGGACTCTCCGGCACCATCGGCCCCTTCGTCGGTGGGCTGGTCTACGACCTCTCGAAAAACTACTGGCCGGCCGTGGTCATCGCCGCGGCGGTCGCCCTGTCCGGGGCCCTCTTCTACTCCGTAGCGGGGGGGAAGATACGCCGGCGTTCGCCCCTTCCCGGCCCGGCGTCGGACTGACGGAGGTTTATCGAAGGTGACCGTCGAGTGGTGGGAGGCATTCTTCGACGACGTCTGGCTCGGGGGCGGCTTCGGCTCCGCGGGCGGGGAGGCCCCGGTGGAAGAGATAGACTACCTCTGGCGGCAGTTGAAGCTGCGCCCCGGTTCCCGGCTGGCCGACATCTGCTGCGGCATCGGCCGGCACTCGATTCCGCTGGCCCGTCGGGGGGTGGAGGTCACCGGAGTGGATTTCTGCGCCGATTACCTCGAGCGGGCTGAAACTGGCGCCGCCGGCCTGCCGGCGGTCTTCGTCCGCGCCGACATGCGCGATACGGGCCTGGGAATGGGCGCCTTCGACGCGGTCATCAACGTGTGGACCAGCTTCGGCTACTTCGCCGACGAGGGCGAGAACGAGCGGGCGATGGCCGAATGGTCCCGGCTCCTGCGTCCCGGCGGTCGCCTGGTCATGTCCCTGGTCAACCGGGACGGCTTGATGAACGACTTCCAGCCGCACCGGGGGAGCGTCCGCGACGGGTGGCTCCTCATCGAGAACTCGGAGCCTGAATATCTCACCGGCCGCATTAACAGCCGCTGGCTCTGGGTCTCCCCCGCCGGGGAGCGCCTCGACAAGGAGATGAGCATTCGCCTCTACGCCCCGCACGAGCTGGTCCAGATGGGCGCGCGTCACGGCCTGGAAATCGTGGACGCCCACGGCAACCTTCTCGGCGAGCCCGCCGGGCGCGAGCACGCCCACGTGTACCTGACCTTCGCGAAGGCCTGATACCGGGCATACGCGGGGGTCGTTTTTCGACGCGGCCCCCCCCTTTCGGATATCCGGTGGAGGAAAACAGTTGATTGCGTGACTCGTCCAGCTCCAGGTCGGCGGGTGATTTCCCCGCGATGGCGTAAAAAAGGTGGCCGCAGGGGCCACCTTTCGATTTTCCAGGCTCGTCACAATCTCCTCGGGACACTCCCGATATAAAGGTGGCCTCGTGGGCCACCTTTCGTTTCGGTTTTGGGGTGCGCGTTACCGGGCGACGATGAACCGTTGCGTGAGCACGCCCTCCCGGGCTTCCAGGCGGATGATGTACACGCCCGCGCTGGCTCCGTCTGCTTCCCAGGCCAAGGTGTGCCGGCCCGCGGCCAGCTCGCCGGTCTGGACGGTCGAGACGCGGCGCCCGGCCAGATCGAAGACTGCCAGGGTCACGTCCTGCGCCTCGGGCAGGGTGAATGCGAAGTTGACCCTGCCGGAGGTCGGATTCGGGAAGGGCCTGTCGAGCGCCAAGGCCAGGTCGGCGGAGGGACGGTAGGACACCTCGGCGGGACCGTAGGAGACGGTCGTTCCGTCGGGTTTTAAGCCCTCGATGTAGTAGTCGTAGTCGCCCTCTTCGGGCCGGTCGAGCCAGGCCCCGAGGGTGCCGCCCCGGAGGGATTCGGCGTTGAGGCGGAGCCTGGAGAGGTCGTCGCCCTCCGCGGCGCGGTAGACGTTGAAGCCGGCGAAGCCGTAGTCCGCGGTCCATGTAAGCATGACGCCGTCCGAGGTGAGTTTGGTCCCGATGGAGACCCAGGAGGCGCTCTCTTCGGGCACGTTCACCTGGATGTCGTCCACGTACCAGCCTTCGAAGGTGGTGTCGGCGTCGGAGACGAACCGGAAGCGGAATTGCACCACACTGTCGGCGTAGGCGGTCAGATTGAGCGCACAATCCATCCATGAGTTCTGTGTGCCGTCGTGTTCGGCGAGAAGGGTCCAGTCGGAGCTGTTGTAGATTTCGACGTAGCCGATGTCGTGGGTGGACTGCAGATCGTACCAGGTCCAGTAGCGCAGCTCCGCGGAGCTCGGGTCAACGTACACCGGGGGCGAGTAGAGGGAGGCGTTCAGGTTGTTGGTGTAGTCGTCACCGCCGGGTCCCCCGCACTTCCACGAATGGGTGGGTGAATGCGAGCGGTATTCCTCGATGTGCCACTGATCGTTGTCGCCGGAGTGTGTCCAGTACCACTCCCCGCTTTCCACGTCGTCGTCTATCATGTCGGCCGGCGTGAAGAGGGTGAAGAAGAGGTCCTGGGAGTCGAAGCCCTGGGATTGCACCGTCAGGGTGAACTCGTAGGACTCGGGGGCCTCGGCCCAGGAGCCGACGTTAAAGCCGAAGGTGGACGAAGCGGTGCCGCCGACGGGGATGGTGCCGAAGTCACCGTCGCCGTCGGTGATCGTGATGTCGGGGCTGGAGCAGGTGAGGGTGCCCGTGGTGCTCGATCCGGGTCCCTCTCCGATGTTGCCGATGGTGACCTCGACTTCCACGGCCTCACCGGGCTCGATCAGGCCGTCGGAGTCGGAGTCCGAGGTGATTGTTACGCCGTCGAGTTCGAAATCGGGCTCATCGGGGGGCGGACTGCCCAGGGACTCAACCGCGGCCAGGACATCCAGACGGCCCGAGCCGTAGTCGTTGTCTTTGCCGGGATCGCCGAGGTCGAGGGCGGTGTCCTCCAGAATCTGCTTCAGCTTCTCGGGGGTCAGCGAGGGATCGGCGTCCAGGAGGAGGGCGCAGGCGCCGGCGACGTGGGGGGTCGCCATTGATGTGCCGTTCCACCCGCCCTGATACGCCGTGTCCGAGGAGACGTAGCAGCTCTTGATGTTGACGCCGGGGGCGGACACGTCGGGCTTGATGCAGTCGTCGGCACCCCACTCGTCGGTGGGTCCACGGCTGGAGAAGCTGGCGATTGTGTCGCTGGAGTCGGTGGCGCCGACGCTGATGATTTCTGGCACGTTGCCCGGTGTGCGGAGCGTATTGGGGTTGGGTCCCTCGTTACCGGCGGCGATGACCAGGGTTGTGCCGGCGGCGATGGTGTTCTGGGCGTTGGTGCGCCAGGTGGGCTTGTCCGGATTCCAGCTGTCCAGCCAGCCCAGAGAGTTGGAAACGACGTCCGCGCCGAAGTCCACGGCGCCTTCCCAGGAGGCCCACACGGACAGTTCTCCGGTGTGGTTGCCGTACATGTACAGGCGGTGGGCGCCGTATGTGAACTCCGGAGCCACGCCGGCCTGGGTGCCGGCGGTGCCGTCGGAGCCGACGCTGCCCGCGCAGTGCGTGCCGTGTTCCTCACCGGATTGGAAGTAGGGGTCGGAGTCGTAGTCCGCGTAATCGTAGCTGATCGAGGAGTCGTAGTGGCTGTAGAGGTCCACGTGCGTATAGCGCTGACCCGTGTCACCGATTACCACGGCGGCGCCGTTGCCGGTGTAACCCAGGTCCCAGACGTCGGGAGCGTTTACCTGTTCCACGCCCCAGGCGATTTCGCGGCCGTTGTCGTAAACGGTGAGCGGTTCGGCGCTTTCCCCGGCCTTAAATCCGAGCCCGATCCACTGGCCCTCGCCGTCGGCGCCGCGGGTGATGCGGGCCACCTCGGGCCGTTGGGCGACTTCACGGATCGCGTCCGGGGTCAGCTCGGCGAAGACGAAGTTGGAGATCCAGAAGGGGTGGTAGGCGCCCACCGAATCGTTGGTCTGGTTGGCGGACAGCCACCGCAGCAGGCCCTCCTGCTCGGCTGCGGCCGCGTTCTTGAGCCAGCTCGTAACGGCCGCCCGGGCCTCGTCCTTCGTGCGGCCGAGCCGGAGCTGGGCCGTCGTCGCCCGGTCGAGCTGGGTCCGCAGGGTGATGTAGCAGGGAAGCAGCTCGTTGTCGGCACTCGTGGCCATGTAGCCCTGGAGGTAATCGGTGAGCTTGGCCTCGGGCTCTACGGCGAGGGAGCTGAAGGCTAAGGCTAACACCAACAATATCAATATCTTCCGCATAAGACCCCCATTGGTGTGGGTTATGTTTTCGTTAAGGTTTGCCTTTGTAAACTAACAATCATCACAAGCTAACCTAGCGGAAAAAAACCAAATTGTCAAATTTATCTTCGAGCGCGAAAGGGCTGATAGTTAGACTTTTGCCAATATATAACGCCCTGAGGCGTCGGGACGCCGTAGTTTTTACTTCGCAAGAAGTGTGCAAAAAGGGGGGCGTGACCCCCTTTTATTGTCAAACCAGCCGCGTAGGGCCTATTCGCCGCCGGCGCTGGCGATGCGTTCCAGCTTGCTCACCAGGGCGGCCGTGTCGGGATCGTTTTCCACCACGTCGCGGATTTTATTGTAGCTGTGGATGACGGTGGAGTGGTCGCGCCCGCCGAACTGGAGCCCGATTTCGTGGAGCTTCGCATTGGTCAGGTTTCGCGCAAGGTACATGGCCAACTGGCGCGGGAATACGACGGAGGCGTTGCGCGTTTTGGATAAAAGCTCACCCAGCGCGACCTCGAAGTGGTCGCAGACCACCCGCTGAATCGTCCCTATGGAGACCCGGGGGGCTTCGCGACCGAGGATGTTGGACAGAACATCGCGGGCCATCTTGGCGGAAATCGGTTGCTCGCTGATGGCGCTGAAGGCCGAAAGGCGAAGAATCGCCCCCTCGATGGTGCGGATGTTGCTACGCACCCGCTGGGCGATGAGGTCAACCACCTCGTCGGGGAGGCGGATGCCCTCGTTTTCGGCCTTGGCCTGAATGATGGCGATGCGGGTTTCGATGTCCGGCGGCTGGATGTCTATCACCAGACCCCATTCGAAGCGGGTGACCAGCCGCTCGTCGAGCCTGATCTCCGCCGGAGGGCGGTCCGAGGTGAAGACGATCTGCTTCGAGTTGTTGTAGAGGGTGTTGAATGTGTGGAAGAGCTCCTCCAGCGTCGCCTCTTTCCCGGCCAGGAACTGGAGGTCGTCTATGAGCAGGATGTCCAGGTTGCGGTACTTGGCCCGCAGGTCCGAAGAGCGGTCGTAGCGGATGGCCTCGATGAACTCGTTGGTGAACTCCTCGCTGGTGACGTAGGCGGTGCGCAGCTCCCTGCGTGTCTGGAAGGATTCGTGGCCGATGGCGTGGAGGAGGTGGGTTTTGCCCAGCCCCACGCCGGCGTAGATAAAAAGGGGATTGTAAATCTGGCCGGGCCGCTCGACGACGGCCTGGGCGGCGGCGTAGGCGGTGGAGTTGCCTCGCCCGACCACGAAGCTCTCGAAGGTGTACTTGGGGTTGTACGGGTTACGGGGCGAGATCGGCGTCTTTCCCCCTCCGTTGTTCCGGGCCACCAGAACAACCTCGAGGTCGCGGCCGCTGACGTTTGCGAACTCCCCCGATATCTGCTCGAGGTAGGTTGAGCCCAGCCAGTCTACGTAGCGCTGGTTGGGCACCTCAAGGGTGACGAGGTCCTCAGTTAAGGACCGGGGCTTGATGAGGGAGATGTAGGATTTGTAATGGTACGGGTCTATTCGGGGTTTCAGGTTTCCGCTGACCTGGGCCCAGAGGTCCTTAAGCCGGTCCATGATCCTTTGTCCGTTCGTCGTTTGCCGGTTGACGCCTATTTGGAAACAGGTTGATTGAGAGGGGATTTTATATACGCCTGCCGCGTCGCGCCCGTTTGTCCACAAAAAACGCGGGCTGTATTTTTGGGTAACTCGTGGCTTTATACGGGCCGGGTGCGGAAGCGGGGGGAGTTGTCAACTAAGAGGCGCTAGTTATCCACAAGTTGTTAACACCAGATGTAACAGCGATTTATGTTAGCACACCCAAAAAAACGGCTCAAGGGGGTGCGTGGGGTTTTTTACCCCGGCGTGGGTGTAAGGGCTTGGATAACAACGAGGAAAAAATTTATCGTGAATTTCGTCACCAAACGACGACCCCTCGGACGGGTCTCTGGTCTTTTCGGGACCCAGACGCGGCGCCGCCTTTACTCACCCCGCGAGGCGTCGTATAATCCGCCCATGCTGGAATTCTGGCGCCTCCTCTACGACCTCGTTTTCGTTCCGGTCGTCCGCCTCGCCGCTTCCTTCGCCGTCTTCGCGAACGCCGACGTTCGTTCAGGTTTCGCCGCCCGTCGGGGGTGGCGCGCCGGGCTGACGGAGGCCGTCGGACGTCTCGGGCGGGGCAAGCCGCGACTGTGGTTCCACTGCGCTTCGCTGGGGGAGTTCGAACAGGCTCGACCCATCCTCGCCGAGCTGCGTCGGCGCCACGGCGACCGGTTGATCGTCTATTTGAGCTTCTTTTCCGAGACCGGTCTGCGACACGGCCGCCACGGGGGTCTGGCCGATCACGTCTTCCTCCTGCCGCTGGATTCACCGGCGGCGGCTCGGCGACTCCTCGACCTTATTAAGCCCCATCTGCTCTGTGTCGTCAAGTTCGATCTTTGGCCGGAGCTGGCCTGGACGGCTCGGGAGGCCGGTGTCCCCGTGGCCCTGATCTCGGCCGCCGTCCACCGGCGTTCCGGGATGGCCCACCCGCTCCTGCGCGGTTTTTATAGGGCGGTCTTACGCGCCTGCAGCTTCATCGGCGCCGCCGACGCCCCGAGTGCCCGCTTCCTCCGGGCCGTTTCGCCCACGGGGGTGGAGGTTACCGGCGATTCCAAGTTCGACGCCGTCCTGTCGCGCCGCGATTCGGCCGGCGGGCCGCCCATCCGCTTTGCGCACGCCGGAACTGTCCTCGTCTGCGGCAGCACCCACCCCCCCGACGAGGAGGGACTCCTGCCCATCCTCGCGAAACTCCTGGCCGAGCGGGAAGATCTGGTGGTAGTCCTGGCCCCCCATCACGTTGACGGGGGGCACCTGGGGGGGATAGAATCATCCTTGACCGCCCGGGGTGTGACCCCCGAAAGGCTGACGGCCATCGTTGAGCGGGGAGGAGCCGTCGCGGGCAGACTGGTCCTCGTGGACACCGTGGGTTGCCTCTTCGAGCTTTACTCCCCGGCCCGGGTGGCTTACGTCGGCGGCGGTTTTTGGGACCGCGGTCTGCACAACGTCCTGGAACCGGCGGCCTTCGGAGCGGCACTGGTCTTCGGACCTCGAATCGGCAATTCGGCGGAGGCGGTGGAGCTCGCCGGGATGGGCATCGCCGAGCGGGTCGAGGATTTCGACCAGCTCGAAAAAACGCTGCGACGGTTGTTAAAAGACCCGTCGGAAGCCAGATCAAAGGGCGCCGCCGCGCGAAAGTACTGCGAGGAGCGGGCCGGCGCCTCCGCCCGCATCGCGGACCGACTGGAGCGCCTGTGCGGTTTGTCAGCTCCTCACCGGGGAGGCCGCGGGAATGACGGATAGGTTCAAGCTCCTGGCGCTCGTCGGCTTTCTCTGCGCCCTTATCTTCGCGATCGCCTGCGAGGACTCCTCCACCGTGGAGGGTAAGTTCAAGCTGGGCGTCATCTACGGCCTGGGTGGCAGCAACGACAAATCCTTCAACGAGGCGATAAAGCTGGCCGTGTCCCGCTCGGTGCGCGACTACAGGGTCAGCCTCACCGAACGGGAGCCCCGCGACCAACAGGAGCTCCAGAGCTTCCTGGAGGAGCTGGCCGCGGACGGTCTGGACTGCATCGTGGTGGCCTGCGACCCCTCCGACCTCGAGCCGGTGGCCCTCGCCCACCCGGACCAGCACTTCATCCTGGTGGACGGGGAGGTCGAGATGGACAACGTCGTCGCCCTCTCCCTGGAGAGCCGTCGGGCCGCGGTCTCCATGGGCGTCATCGCGGCGATGACCACCCGGACCGGCCGGATAGGCTTCATCGGGGCCTTCGAGGACCGCTCCAGCCGGCGGGTGCTGGCCGGCTACCAGGAGGGGGCGATGATAGCCGCCGGGCTCCTGCGCGACGAGGGGCGGGAGATCCCCGAGATCGAGGTCATCGCGGATTTCATCGGCTCCGGACCCGATGCCCTCAACAACCCGCAGCGCGCCGAGTTCCTGGCACGCAAACAGTACGGCCGCAACGTGGACATCATCTTCGCCTTCTGCGGCAAGAGCGCCGAGGCGGTCTTTCTGATGGCCAAGAACTACAACCGGCTGGCCATCGGAAGCGACCTCAACCAGAACTGGATCGAGAAGGGGCACATCCTGACCAGCATGCTGCGCAACATCAACGACGCGGTGTACGACGTCATGGAGAAGACCATCCACGAGGGCTTCACGGGCGGCCTGATTGATGTGCCGCTGGGCAACAACGGCCTGGGGTACTACGTGGACCGGTACAATGAGGCGCTAATGCCAGAAGGGGCCGAGGAGATGGTCCGGCGGGTCTTCGCCGAGATGGACGCCCGGGAAGCGGAGCTTCTGGCGGAGGAGCCGGCGGCGGAGTCGGTGCTCTGAAGATTTTACGCGGTCGAGGACGGGGTTGGGGCTGGCAGGTTCCGGGGCACGGACGTGATAGGCTCGATCGGGGCGCGGGTGCGAGAGACGGGATTAATTCTTGGGGGACGGTAGGTTCCGGGCTACCTAGAAATCTCAAGTGTCAGGGCGGGATAAACCCCGCCTGTTTTCGTCGAACAGGGCCGTCAGCGGCCGGACAGCTCTTTCAGCTTGTCTCCGAAAGGCGGCCGGATGACCCCGCGTTCGGTGACGAGGGCGGTGATGTAGCGGTGCGGGGTCACGTCGAAAGCGGGGTTGAAGACGGCCACCCCCGGCGGCGCTGTCTGCACGCCGCGGAACCGGCGGACCTCGTCGGGATCGCGCTCCTCGATGGGAATCCCGTCCCCCGAGGGCAGGCCGAAATCGAAGCTGGACAGCGGGGCGGCGACGTAGAAGGGCAGGCCGTGCTCCCGGGCCAGAACGGCCAGGCCGTAGGTGCCGATTTTATTCGCCGTGTCGCCGTTGGCGGCGATGCGGTCCGCCCCGGTAATCACGCAGTCCACCAGACCACGGCCCATCACCGCGGCCGCCATGTCGTCGCAGATGAGCGTGACCGGCACGCCGGATTTTTGGAGCTCCCAGGCGGTCAGCCGCGATCCCTGCAACAGGGGCCGCGTCTCGTCGGCGTACACGCGTATTTTTTTCCCCGCCTCCACCGCGGCGTAAATCACGCCCAGGGCGGTGCCGTAGTCCACGGTGGCCAGCCCCCCGGCGTTGCAGTGGGTGAGAACGGCGGAACCGTCCGCGAGGAGAGCCTGACCGTGGCGCCCGATGGCGCGGCAGCTTTCCCGGTCCCGAGTCATGATTTCCAGCGCCTCGTCGAGGAGAGCCCGCTTGACCGCCTCGGGCTCCGCGCCGGGCATCCCCTCGGCCACGGCCGTCATCCGCTCAAGGGCCCAGGTGAGGTTGACCGCCGTGGGGCGGCTCGACGCCAGGTAATCCCCCGCTTGACGAAGCGCGTTTTTGAGGCTATCGTATGTGGGGTATGCGCCGTACCGGACGGCGATGTAGAGCCCCAGCGCAGCCGCCACCCCGATGGCCGGGGCGCCCCGGACCTCGAGCCGCTCGATGGCCCGATGGACATCCTCGACGGTCTCCAGGACGACGTAGCGCTCCTCGGTCGGCAGCAGGGTCTGGTCGAGGATGACGAGTGAGTCTTTTTCCCAGGCGATGGTCTTCACCGGCACGGTGCGACCTCCGGTAGGGTTGACGGATCAACCATCCCATCTCGGGGGCGTCCTGTCAAGACCCGTGACATGATGGAACAAGACGATAAAGGTTGGCGCGGAATTAGCCGCTTCCTGCTCCTGTCCCTTCTGGTCAACCTGCTGATAATGATGTGGGTGATCAGGGTCGGGGTGGCGCAGGGGGAGCCGCCGAACCGCAGCGGCGGGCCCGTCACCGTTCTGTCAATCCTCACCGAGCGGGATACCGAGCCGCAGCGCCTGGCGACCATCCGCCAACTGATAGACGGGATCACCGAGCCCATCGTGGTCAACGACCGGGACATCGAGACCGTCGAGGAGGAGGAGCAGCCGGAGGCCGAGAGCGCTCAATCCCAGCCGGCCGTGGAGACTTTCGATTTCCGCTACGATTACAACATCCCGGCCGTCATAGTCCAACCTGTTCTCGTCGGCGGGCGACACGACCCGGTCATGCCGGAGTCCCTCGCCAGCTCCCGGTGGGAGGGTACGGTCACGTTGGGTCTCCTGATAGACGCCCAGGGGCGGATGGTGGACCTGTGGGTGGAGGAGTCCTCGGGTCGAGAGGACGCCGACCGGGACGCCCTCGTCTGCTACCGCGACACCCAGTGGCGGCCGGCCACCGTGGACGGACGGCCCACAGTCTGCCGGCTATTCGTCAAGGTGCCCTACGATCAGGCCTACCAGAGGGCCGGGTTCTGACCGGGTCGTTGTGACGGCGCGGTCCGGTTTAACGGCAGCCGACCAAGGCTGATTTTTTAGTGTAAAATCAGACCGGACGTCGCCTGCGCTTTATCCAAGACCGGCGGGATGCTTCAGCATTCGCCACCGGCCGCAGTTGGGAGAGGTCAACCGCGTGAAATCGGGTGTCTTGCGGAGCGGGATACTCCTGTCCGTCCTGGCGCACCTGCTTCTCCTGCGGGGGCTGGTGGCCGGGCCTGGCTCCGTGGAGCCGCCGGCCAGGAACTGCCGCGAGCTGCCCATCGCGGTGAGCCTCGAATCCTCCGAGGCGGTCGTCGAGCCGCCGGGAATGCCCGAGGCCTTGAGCCCGGCGACCCCGGTCGTATCTGGTTCGGTTGAGACGGAGGCGGCCGCGGCTTCACCGGAAAACCGATCCCGGCCGCTCTCGACCGAACCGGTCGGCCTGGGCGAGCCGATCGAAGAGACCGACCTCGATCCCTCCTCCGGTACGCCCTCGACCGCCCGTGTGGTCGAGCCGACCGGTATCTTCGTCCCCGACGCCCCGCCCCTGAAATTGAACGACCGCCGCTGGGAAGGAGAAGTCAGGGTGGGCGTTTACGTCGCCCCCGACGGGCGGCCGGGGAAGGTGTGGATTATCGAGAGCTCGGGCCGCCGCGAGGCCGACCTGGACGCCCTGGCATTTTTCGCCAAAACGCTGTGGCGTCCGGCCACCGTCAACGGCGATCCGGTGGGCTGGGTGCTGGAACGGACCGTCGCCTACCGCCAGCCGGCGTATTTCTGGTGAGCCGAACGGTTCCGAAAAACGGAGCGGGCCGCGGGGCCCGCTTTTTTATCGAATATCGAGCTACAGATCCACACGGACCTTCAGGTACACCTCGTCGTTGGTCTCCATCCCGGCAAACTTGGAGTCGCCTTTTCCTTCGAGCCAGTATCCGCCAAGGATCACGTCGAGACCGGTTAGCGGTGAGTACGTCAGCTCGGGCAGCAGGATGAAGCCCCAATTCTCGTCGAAGGTTTCGAAGTCGGGCACCTCCACCCCCGCGGCCAGGCGGATTTTCAACACGTCGTAGAAGAGGCCCTTCTCCAGTGCGAGGACGAAGTAGTCGCCCATTTCGGCGGCGCCGCGCTCGTCGTACAGCCCGTGGACGTACTGGAGCTGCGTGTACCAGCCGTCGAAGCTGTAATCAATCCCTCCCATCCACTTGAAGAAGGCGCCCTGCGGATAGAGGACCGTTTCGGTGGTGCCCAGGGGGCTGGTCTGGGTCTGGAGGATGTCCTCGGGGTAGACGTAGGCCGCCACCTCGCCCCACAGGCCCAGATCGAAAACGTCGGCGGCGAAGGAGGCGCCGACGATGTGCCGCCGCGGGAAGGTGCCCCGGGCGGTGACGTTCACCGGAATGTTGAAGGGCGGTGCGTCGGGGTCCACGGTCACATCAACGGTCATGCCGGTGGCCACGGGGAGGTGCTCCCGGGTGTAGAGGTAGGCCAGCTCGAGGTCCACCGGCCCCAGGCTGCCCCTGACCCGGGCGCCGTACTGGGCCGATTCGGCCAGGGAGGATTCCGGCTGCTCGATGGGTGTGGATAGCTCCGACAGCCACAGCGGAAAGCCCATGTAATCGCCGAGGTCCATTTCCGGGACCTCCTGCCACCGCTCGGCGGGGAGCCGGGCCGGGGTGAAGCCGGGGATGAAGACGCCCTCCAGGAACCAGGTGCCCGAGAACCAGCCGGTCAGGCGCACCATGTTCACTCCCAGGTGCTCGCCGAAATCCAGCGGGTCCTCGTAGTCGCCGGGGTTGACCTCGTCGTAGGTGCGCAGCTTGTCGCCGACCCCCCAGCCGATTTCCTGTTTGCCGATGGAGATGTCCACCGGGTCCAGGGGGAGGCCGTAGAGGTTGAGGTAGGCGCTCTCGAGCTCCAGGCTCCACGGGTCCACGTAGCCGATGTACTCCAGGTCGGCCGAGGAGGAGGCGGTGGAAAACCCCAGCCCGCGCAGGCGCAGGCTGCCGGCGGCCTCGGCCTTCTCCCACTTGGTCGCGACGGAGAGGCTTACGTCGTTTTCGTTGTAGGTGAAGGTGTGAGGCGGCTCGGTCAGGTGGCGCAGGTCCGCGGTGATGACGGCGCCCAGCTCTATCTCGGGGACGAGGCCGGAGTCCTCGACCACCGCGCCCGAGTCGGTTTCGTCGGGGTACTCGACTTCGCCCTCCTGTGCCGTCGAGGCGGCCGCCAGGAGCGCCGGTAAAAACACGATGGGTAAACGTTTCATGGATACCCCCGTTTATTTCTTGAGTTCGCGCTGGCTGAAGAAGGACGACTCGAGGCCGGTGTCGTACTCCACGCTGGAGATGGTTATCCGGGTCTTGTGGCCGTTCCCCTGGTTGACCATCAAAAGGGCGCCCAGGGTCGTGTAGCCGTCCCTCACCGATACCGACCCCGTGGTCATGCGTTTCACGAGCCCCGAGGAGTCGTAGAAGTCTATGCGGTCGAAGACCCAGGTATCCCGGTTGACCCACATGTAGAGGCTCGAGTAGCCCGTGTCCGCGCCGGATTTCGGGACGAGCTTGAGCTTGTACTGCGCGTCGGTGGTCTCCACCAGCTCCGCCGTGTAGTCCGCGGAGTAGTCGTAGCTCGCCATGTCCGCGTAGCTGAAGTCGGTGTTGTGAAAGCCTTCGTTGCGGGCGTGGCCGGCGATGCGGCGGACGTCGGCCCGGCTGGGGGAGTAGAAGTACATCTCGTCCTCGCCCAGCACCAGAAAGCCGATGCCCTTCACCGAGGACGGGGAGGTGTACTTGATCATCCGTTTCTCTTCGCCCAGGGTCCAGATTTTAATCGTCGAGGTCTGACTGGAGCCGTCGGCATCGGTGACGGTTATTTTATAAACCGCGGTCATGTCTTGGGCGCCGGTCAGGGTGTCGGCTATTTTGTCCAGAATCCCCTGGGCGGTAACGGCCGGGGCGGGCGCGCACGTGAAGATGAACAGGGTCAGGGTGATTGCCGCTAAGGATTTCATTCTTTCTCCTTCTCCGGGACGAGGGGCTTAAGCCCCTTGTTGAAGATGAATTTCGGCCGGAAGGTGAAGTAAATGGCCGGGAGGATGACCAGCGCCGCCAGGGAGCTGGCGATCATGGTCACCGCCACCAGTACGCCGAACTGGCGCAGGGGGATTATTTCGCTGGCGAGGAGCACCAGGAAGCCCGCGGCGACGCTCGTGGCGTTGATGATGACCGCGCGACCGGTGGTGGCCAGGACCCGCTCCAGCGCCGCGACGGGGCTTTCCGACCGCCCGAGCTCACGGCGGAAACTTTCCGTGAAGTGGATGGTGTAGTCCACCCCGATGCCGATGACCAGGCTGGCTATCATCATGGTGACGAAGTCCAGCGGGATGCCCCACAGGGCCATGATGGCGAAATTTATCAAAATCGTCAGCAGGATGGGAATCGAGGCCAGCAGGCCGCCGACGATGTTGCGCATCACGGCCAGGAGGAGGAAGAAGACCAGCACGTAGGCGATGGCCATGGAGACCTTCTGGTTATCCACCAGCTTTTGTTCCATGACGCCGAAGATGCGGGGGAAGCCGCTCTGCGTGACGAGCAGGGGGACGATTTCCTTCGGGGGCTCCCCGGTCAGGCGCCAGGCCATGTCCGACGGCACGTAGGCCGTGCGGTCGGTGAGCTCGAAGAGGGCTCCGCGCAGGTCGGAGACGAACTCCGCGTCGGCGGAGAACGGCTCGGGCAGCCTCCCCAGCACTTTTTGCGTCCAGCGGTCCACCACGCCGTTCTGGATGTTGTGGGTCGTCCGCTTGGCGATGATGTCGGCGAGCCAGTCCGGGTCGTCGGGGTATTCTGCCAGGTAGCTTTCGGGCAGGGCACCCTCGATGGCGGCGGAGATTTCCGCCGGGTCGGGGTACAGGTCCCCGCCGGGCCGCCAGACGCCGGCGACCGTTTTTCCCAGGCGCTCCAACGCGGGCCCGTCGTCCAGGAGCACGTCGCCGGAATTTTTCACGTAGTTCTCCAACCAGGGGGTCAGGGTGCCCGCGATGGTTTCGGCGTCCATCGAGACCGGCTCGCCGAGCCCCGCCTCCCGTAGCGCGAGCAGGGCCTCCTCCCGGCTCAGATCCAACCCCCGGTACAGCGCGTCGCGGGAGAGTCCCCAGGCTATCCAACCGAGCTGGTAGTCCCGCAGCACGTCGAAGGCCGTCCGCCCCAGGTCGGCCACGGTCACCGGCGATTCCAGCCGCGGTACGTCGGACGCCAGGAACGCCGACAGCACCTGGGTGTGGGCTATCATCTCCTGGGTCCGGGAGCTGGAGACGTTGGTGACGATGACCGCCTCGGTCTCCAGATTTTCCCCATCGTCGGTCTGTGCATCGTCGGGTGCCGGCGTCGGGTAGAAGGCGGCGAGACGACGCGTAACCTCCGGCGGGTAGTAGTCGCCCCGGGCGACCAGGTTCTTCAACAGGTCGTTGCCCTCGATGAGGTAGAAGAGCTCGTTGACCCCGTCGCGGGTCGGCGGGATGCGGCGCTCGTCGTACAGGTTGAAGCAGAGCTCGCGCAGGAGCGCCCCGATGCTCTGGGCTCCGTGACCCACCTGGGAGCGCATCAGCTTCTCGATGCGCTCCATGCGTTTTAAAACGCTGGGGTGGCGGATGTCCCCCTGCACGTACACCTGCATCGGGACGCTGCCGCCGAAGTGCTTCTCTATCACGCGCTCGCTGGCGCGCATGGTGGAGTCCTCCGGGAAGAACTCGACCAGGTTCACCTCGCGCCGCACGTAGGGAAGGGCGACGACGCCCGCGGCGAAGAGGGCCAGGACGCCTAAGCTGATCAGCCTGGGGTGTTTTTCGATGAAGCGGGCCGTTGCGTGGGATATCCTCCCCGGCTCGACCATGCGGTTCACGAAATCCCGCTTCACCGAGCCGCCGATTATGGCCAGGACCGCCGGGACCAGGGTCAGGGAGATGACGGTGGCGCCGAAAACGCCGAAGGCGGCGAAGAGGCCCATCTCCCGGATAATCTGGATATTGGCGCTCGCCAGGGAGCCGAAGCCGACCACCGTGGTCAGCCCGGCGAAGAGCACTGGCAGACCGACGTGGAAGAGGGCGCGCCGGGTCGCCTCGCGCCGGTCGTCGCACTGGCGCCTCTCGTCCACGTAGCGGCTCACCACGTGGATGGCATAGGCCGAGCCCACCGCCACCAGCACCACCGGGAGGACGCCGGTCAAGAGCGAGATGGGGGTTCCCGTGAATCCCATGAGGCCCAGGCTCCAGACCACGGCGAACCCCACGCCGGCCAGCGGAAGGAACACGCCCGCCAGACGGCGGTAGAAGAGTCCCAGTACGAGTGCCACCAGGCCGAAGACCACGGGGGTCAGAAGGCCCATGTCATCGAGGACGATCTCGTCCATGTAGTAGATTTGGAAGGGCAGACCGGCGTAGTAGAGCTTCACGCCCGTATCGGCGAACCCATCCTCGGCCATGCGGCGCAGCTCCTGGCCCAGCGCGACCCGGTCCACGTCCCCGGTCCCGCTGAGGCGGACCAGGATGACCGCCATATGACCCGATGGCGAGACGAAGATGCCTGTGTACATCTCCTTGTCCAGGATGTAGCCGCGCAGGGCGTCTATCTCCTTCTGATCCGGCGGCTCGCCGGGGTCGAACAGGTCGCCGACCTCGATGCCGCCCTCGGTCTTTTTTATGTCCATCATCTCGGTCAGGCACAGGACGGAGTCTACGCCCGCCAGGGTCTCGGCCTTCCGGGAGAAGCCCCGCATCGCCCCGAGAACGTCGCGACGGAAGACGTCGTCCGCCTCCAGGGCCACTAGGGCGACGTCGTTGCCGCCGAAGGTTTCTCCCATATAGTCGTAGAGCTTCACCACCGGCTCTTCGGGATCTATGGAGGCCATGAAGTCGGTCTTGACCTTCAGCTCGCCCATGCCCCAGAAGAAAAAGCCGGTCACGGCGAGGACGGCGATGAGGACCGGCCAGCGGTGGCGGACGACGAAAACGGCGATTTTTTCCAAGATTCCCCTTCGGCGGTGTCAGTCTATCTTCAAGAGTCCGTGGAAGAAGACGTTCAGGAGGTTGTTCATCGCGCCCTCGGCCCCGACGAGGCGCACCTGCTTGATCCAGTACTCGCCCGTGGATTCGAGAACCGCGACCAGAATCATCGAGAGCAGCTCGACGTCCACCTCCCTGAACTCCCCGCGCTCGATGCCGTAGGTGAGGATTTGGCCGAGGAACTCCATCTCCTTGGTCTTCAGCTTCCCGAGAATTTCGGTTATCTCTGGAAAGAGCTCGTCCAGGACGCCCTGCTGGATGTTTAAAATATCCAACTCCTCGCCGAAGACCTGGTAGCGTATCTGTATGTAGGTGCGCAGCTTCTCCCGGGCCGACTCGATCTTGTCCAGGGCCTCGGTGATGCGTTCGATGGCCTTGTCCACCTCCTCGCCGACGATGGTGTCCCAGATTTCCTCTTTGCTCTTGAAGTGGAAGTAGACCGTACCCTTACCGACTTGAGCGGTATGCGCTATCTCGTCCACCGAGGTCTTCCGTTTGCCGAAACGGATGAAGAGCTGCTTGGCTCCGTCGAGGATTGCCCTCTTAGTGTTCTCGGACATACCCCCCCCTTTTGGTCAGGTCGGTAGCGAAACCGGACAACCGACTATATGTGCATTTCTGGTCGGTTCGTCAGATAGTATAGATGGGATCGGGACGGTTTTCAACCTTTTTTCGACGCTGCCGGAAAAGGGGTGGTGGGTGCCGAGGTCGGGACCGCGGACTCCCTTGACACGGCCGGGGTTTTGCTGCTAAAGTACCCCCTCGCAACGTCAACGAGACCCGTGGGAGGCTTAAATGACCTACGAAGAGATCGAGGCCAAGGTTAAGGAGATCGTGGTCAACGAGCTCAGTGTGGACGCCGATCAGGTGACGCCTGACGCCGCCTTCGTGGACGACCTGGGCGCCGATTCCCTGGACACCGTCGAACTCGTCATGAAGCTCGAGGAGGAGTTCGACATGGAGATCCCGGACGAGGACGCCGCCAGCATCCGCACCGTGGGCGACGCCATCAAGTACCTCCAGGATCACGTCAAGGAATAGGAATCGTCGAGGTTGTCACCCAATCCGGGCGATGACCGTGTATAACGGCGTCTCGCAGGGACGCCTTTATCAAACTCCGAGGTGTGTCAGATGACCCGACGAGTCGTCGTCACCGGCCTGGGCGCCGTGACCCCGGTCGGTCTGAACGTCAAGGAAACCTGGGACGCGCTCCTGGCGGGGAAGTCCGGCGTGGCGACCGTCACCGCCGTGAATCCGGAGCAGTACCCGTGCAAGGTGGCGGCCGAGGTCAAAGGGTACGACCCCCTGGCGACCATCGAGGCCAAAGCCGCCAAACGGATGGGCCGCTTCGTCCAGTTCTCTCTCACCGCCTCCCTGGAGGCCCTGGCCGACGGTCACCTCACGCTGACCGACGTGGACCGGAACCGTTTCGCCGTCATCATCGGCGTGGGCATAGGCGACATCAACTACCTCAATGAGACGGCGATCAAGTTCGCGGAGCGCGGCCTGAAGGGGATAAGTCCCTTCTTCATCCCCCAGGTCATCGCGGACATGGCCGCGGGGCAGGTTTCGATCAGCCTGGAGCTCAAGGGGCCCAACTACTGCACCACGTCGGCCTGCGCCTCGGCGACGCACGCCATCGGGGAGGCCCTGGACCACATCCGCGCCGGACGGGCGGATATCGCCATCGCCGGCGGGGCAGAGGCGGCCATCGGTAACCTGGGCTTCGGCGGATTCTGCGCCGCCAGGGCCCTTACGACCAGGGACTGCCCCCCCGAGGAGTCCAGCCGGCCCTTCGACGCCCTGCGCGACGGGTTCATCATGGGTGAGGGGTGCGGGATTCTGCTCCTGGAGGAGATGGAGCACGCCAGGGCGCGAGGCGCGAAAATCTACTGCGAACTGGCGGGCTACGGCCTGACCGGCGACGGCTACCACCTCACCGCCCCGGCGCCCGGTGGCGATGGGGCGGCCCGGGCGATGGCCATGGCCTTGAAGGACGCAGGCCTGACCCCCGGTGACATTGACTACATCAACGCCCACGGCACCTCCACCGAGCTGAACGATAAATTCGAGACTATGGCCATAAAGTCCGTCTTCGGGGACCACGCCCGCCGCCTGGCGATAAGCTCCACCAAGTCCATGACCGGCCATGGTCTGGGGGCTGCCGGCGGTATGGAGGCGGCGGCCACGGTGAAGAGCATCGAGGAGGGGATCGTTCATCGCACGGCCAATCTCACCCACCCCGACCCGGAGTGCGACCTGGACTTCGTTCCCGAGGGCAGCCGCAAGCTGGAGGTAAGGGCCGCCCTGTCCAACAGCTTCGGCTTCGGCGGCCACAACGCGGTCATCTGCTTCAAGCGGCTGTAATCCTCCCGCGGTTTTAACGAGCGGCCCCGAAGGGTCGCTTTTTCTGCGAGGGGCCGACACCGGTTGGCGGAGGATGGCTTTAATCAGGTTGACGCACGGCGGATGTGTGCCGACCTACGTTCAAAGCCGCAACGGGTAAACCTCAATCCCTCGTCAAAGATTAGAACGGGTCGTTCCCTGAAAAGTGGAAAAATCGCCTGGTCACCGCCGCGACAACACCTCTTCGGTCCGGGATGAGGATGAAATCCCATAATCGAGTTGACGAGTCGGATTTCTGCTGCTAACCTCCGCGGTGAGGGGAGTGATAACCGTGGCCGTTCTGCCCATCTTCTGCTACGACGACGATGCGCTCCGCCGGGACAACGGGCCGGTGGACGATGCCGCGTCCCTGGTCGAGCTGGCCCGGGACATGGGGGAGACCATGATCGCCGCACGGGGGCTCGGGCTGGCCGCGCCCCAGGTGGGCCGCAACGTCCGTCTCATCGTGCTCCACCCCCGCCTCATCCCGGGAATCACCCCGGACGAAAACGCGGCGCCGGTCCCCATGGTAAACCCCGAGTACGAGCCGCTGGGGGGGCTGTTCTCCGATAAAGAGGGCTGCCTGAGCCTGCCCGAAATCTACGGCCGCGTGGCCCGGTACGAGAAAGTCCGCGTCCGTGCGCGGGACCTCGACGGCGGAGAGCTGGATCTGACGCTCGAAGGGCTGGCCGCCCGCGCGATTCAGCACGAGGTGGACCACCTGAACGGCATCCTCTTCGTGGACCGCCTGTCCAAGGCCCAGCGGATGCTCCTGAACCGCAAGCTCAAGGCCCTGGCCGCCCAGACTCAGCGCGGCTGGCGCAGAATCGTTCCCGACGACCTGGGGGAGTGATGGGACCCAGGCTGGTATTTTTCGGCACGCCGCAAGTCGCGGCCCGCGCCCTCGAGGCCCTCGTCACCGGGGGCTTCGATGTAGCCGCCGTGGTCACCCAGCCGGACCGCCCCGTGGGGCGGGGACAGAGAATACGGCACACCCCGGTCCACGAGTCGGCAGAAAAGCTGGGCCTGACGGTTCTCCAGCCGGAGAGTGCCAAGGACGGAGAACTGCTTGAACATCTCACCGCCCTCGCACCCGACCTCTTCACCGTGGTGGCCTACGGCAACTTCCTCCCCGAGAAGCTGCTGGCGGTGCCGCGGCTGGCGGCTCTCAACCTCCACTTCAGCCTCCTCCCCGCGTACCGCGGCGCGGCCCCGGTGAACTGGGCCCTGGTGGACGGCGTGGATAAAACCGGCGTCACCGTCCAGCGCATGGTGAAAAAGATGGACGCCGGGGACGTCGTCCTCCAGCGGGAGCTCGCCGTCGGGTCCGACGAGACGGCCCCGGAGCTCCAGGAGCGCCTGACGGACCTGGGAGTACCTCTCCTCGCCGAGGCGGTTGAGCTGGTTTATTCCGGGAACGATACCCGCACACCCCAGGACGAGTCCCGCGTCACCTTCGCTCCGCTCCTGAAGCGTGAGCACGGCGGCCTGGACTTCACCCGGCCGGCGCGGGAGCTCTACGATCGCTGGCGGGGATTATCGCCCCGGCCCGGCGTCTTCTGTCTTTTGGGAGAAGAGACCCTCAAGGTCCACCGCTGCCGTCCGGTTCCAGAGCAAACCTCCGAACCGCCCGGCGCGGTCTTCCGTTGCACCGAAGACGGCTGGCTCGCGGCCTGCGGCGGCGGGTCGGTGCTGGAGATTCTCGAGGTCCAGACCGGCGGTTCCACGCGGCTTTCGGCCAAAAATTTCGCCAACGGCCGGCGCCTCAAACCCCCCTTCCGCCTCACCCCGGTCGTCCCCGCACCGCGCGCGTAGCCCCTTGCCCCTACCGGCCATCTCGTTTATACTTTTCTAAAATAACCGCCCGAGCGTACCGCCGAACGATGCGATTCGCCGTATCCATCTTTCTCCTGGTCCTCGCCGCGACATCCCGGCCGCTCTCGGCGCAGGAGGTCGAGGTTTACGAGTTTGTCGCCGACCCCATCATCATCTCCGCCCCCCAGAGCCGGGTGGCCCCCGACCTGTACCGCGCGCCGACCGGGGCGGACTCGCCCGAGGAGCGGCTTCAGGCCGGTTTCGACGCCTTCGCCGCGGGCGATTACACCCTTGCCCTGGCCCGCTTCCGCGAGGTGGACCGGGACCACCCCTTCTACCCCAACGCCCTCTACGGCAGGGCGCTGTGCCTGGACTACCTCGGCCGACCCGAGGAGGCGGTGTACGAGTACAACCGCCTGATCCTCTTCTCGTCGGAACTCCCCGAGGGGGACGAGGGGAGGCTCTGGCGCAAGCTGGCGCTGGAGTCCCTGGTCCGCCTGTTGTACTTCAATCCGCCGGGGGACATGCTCGACTACCTCCAGCGGATTCTCGACGCCCTGAACTACAAGGACGCCCTGTTCATCCTCGGCGGCATCTACCGTGAGTACGGCGACTACGCCGGGGCCCTCGGCGTTTACGAAAATCTGTACGCCCACGCGCCCGACGTGCGGACGAACGAGAGGCTCCTTTACGCCATGGCGGAGATCAACGAGCTCGCGGCTCCCATCTCCGACGACCCCGGGGCCGTCTTTGACAAGGCGATGGATCTCTATCTCCAGGTGGTCGAGCGCGGGGAGGAACTCCTCACGGAGAGCCCCGGTGACGAGGAGGTGGCGTATTACGTGGTCCGCTCCCTCGGACGCCTGGGGCTCCACCACCAGGAACTGGCGGAACGCTACGAATACGGCGGGGCGTCGTACCTGCCCGAGGTGGACCGCGAGGCGGAACTGGAGCTTCTGATTGCAGAAACGGCCGCCTCCGCCACCGACCGCTCCTACATCTACTCCCGCAACCGCATTACCCGTTTCCTCGACAGCTACATCGGGGTCATCGCCTACGTCTACAGCGTCCACGTGCCGGTCAGGGACCCGAACCACCGCGTCGAGGTTCAGATAACCATCGAGCCCGACGGCACGGTGTCCGACGTGGCGCTCCTCTCCAGCAACACCCCGGCGTACTTCACCGACCGGCTGCTGGATTTGATCGCCGCCTGGCGCTTCCCCCGGGGACGCAAGCGGGTGGTGGCGGTGTACCCCTTCGTTTTCTCCGGCGAGTTCTGACGCCGAGGTGAACCGTTGCGTAAATTGATCCGGCCGGTCTTTCTCCTCCCCCTCCTCGCGGCCTGCGGGCCGCAGACGGGCCCCCTCGAGCACCCCGGTCTGGAGAAGGAAATGGCCCGGCTGGAGTACGAGCGGGCCGCCGATTACTACGGCGCCTACATCGAGCGCATAGACGAGTTTCCGAATCTCAGGGAGCGGATTCCCCCCGAGGAGCTGGCGCTGGTGGGCTACGGCTACGGTCAGTGCCTGGCCGAGCTGGCCTTTGCCGAGCCGGTGGAGGAGAGCCCGGCGGCGAAGTCCAAGGCCTCGCGCCTGCTGGAAATGGCCGGGGACGCCTTCCTCCTCGCCGCGGAGCAGAATCTGGCCGAGTACGTCCAGCCCGCCGTCTATTCCGCGGTCCGTGTGTACAAGCAGGCGCTCGACATGGAGGGGGGAGACCGATCCGGCCTGGCCGCCAGGACCCTGGCCGTCTGCGCGACCTATTTCGACGAGA
>DATKYS010000101.1 GCA_035528375.1 bacterium | reverse complement strand
CGCGGATGACGGCCGTCCCCGGGTCGGCGTCGGCGGCGTCGGCCACCCGCCCGTGCCGCAGGGCGTTGTCCAGGGCGACGAGTCCGCCGGGACGCAGGAGCTTCAGGGTTTTCTCGTAGTACGCGTCGTAGTTGTCCTTGTCCGCGTCTATGAAGGCGAAATCGAACCGCCCGGTGTAGCCCTCGGCTAAAAGCGCATCCAAGCTCTGCAATGCCGGTCCCAGACGAAGCTCTATCTTGTGCGATACCCCGGCCGCCTCCCAACACCGCCGGGCGACATCGGTCCACTCGCGGCTGGAATCGCAGGCGATGAGCCTTCCCCCCGGTGGCAGCGCCAGGGCCACCGCGGTGGAGCTGTAGCCCGTGAACACGCCCAGTTCCAGGCAGAGCCTCGCCCCGACGAGCTCCACCAGGAGCGCCATGAACTGCCCCTGCTCCGGGGCTATCTGCATGTCGGGGTTGGGCATCTTCGAGGTTTCCTCGCGGAGCCGCCGCAGGACTTCGGGCTCCCGCAGTGTGTTTTTCTCCAGGTAGGCGTAGATTTCGTCGGTGACCGCCAGCGTCCGGTTGGCCATCAGTACCCGCTTTCGCCGAGAAGAAGCCTGACCCTCGCGATGCCGGCGTCCCTCACGGCGGGATTCATCGAGCGCAGCTCGGGAACGTCGGCGCCGAGAATCACCGCGAGCATTATCGCCGCGTAGTCCTCGACCCGGTGGGCGTACATCGAGCCGATGGTCGCCTCCTCGGAGCCCTCGATGAAGCACTCCTTTTCGTCGTCCAGGAATGCGGCCAGGCCGCCGACCGCCACGTCACCTTTCGCCGCGACCCGGATCGCCAGCGATTCGGAGAGGAAGACCCCGTCCTCGCCGTAGAGGTAGAGCCCCCATTCGTTGTAGGCAGAATCGTTCGCCAGGCGGTGGAGGAGATAGTCGAGGCCGGCCAGGGCCTCGATGGGGTACTCCATCGTCCCCAGGGGCGTGTCCCAGCGCAGGAGGTGGGTGCCGGTCTCGGTGAAATCGAATATTTCTCCCGCATCCACGACGGCGGTGCTGGATTCGCCGGGGCCCATGTCCCGGACGGACCCCGCCGCGCCCTGGACCGACGGGCCGCCCACGGTCTGCACCCCGCCCGAGGGCGCGGTCAGAGCCAGAAGGCAACCGCCCCAGAAGGAATCTGCGGTGACCGTCTGATTGGTGGGGTTCTTCGCGGTGAAGCCCAGCCACAGCGAGCCGCCGGGCTCCACCACCGGAATCGAGTGCCAGTTCCAGGGGGAGATGGCGAGGTTTTCGCTGCCCGCGGACTCGGCGTTCGCGGGGACCCCCCCGGCGGCGCATCCGACGGAAGCCAGCGACACAAACAGCAACAAAGCCGACTTACGCATTTTTCACCCACCCGATCAATCCGTTATCCGGATGGCATTGGAGAATATCCACGGCTTTTTCCAAAAATTCCGCCGGCGGTGGACCTCGACCCGGAAGACTCCGCCGCCCCTCTCCTCAAAATCCAGCCCGAGACCGACGCGGGTGACCAACGGTACCCCGTCCTTGACGAGGGTGATAATCCCCCGCTCGGGAAGGCGCACGGTCAGCGTCCAGGGGCCGTTTTCCGGGGAGACGGTGGAACCCATCGGCGCGGTCTGGGTCCCGTTCCCGGCGGAAAAGGAAAAACCCCGGGACGGCCACCAGAAGTCCAGGGCGATGAAGCCGCGCCCGGCCCGCATGGCGGAAAGAAGCTCACGCTCGGTCTCGTCGGCGGAGAGTCCCTCCAGCGGCCGCGTGAAGAGGTGGAGGTGCAACAGGCGCAGGGCCGTGGGATAGGGGAGGATGTCGTAGGTCCGCACCAGGCGGTAGGGGCGGCCGTGGTTGTCGCAGCAGCCGATGACCGGCATCGGGCCCCGGGCGAGCATCCAGTCCCAGCGGGCCAGCGTCTCCCGCTTCGGGCCGCGCAGGACCCACGCCGGCAGGTTGTAGGCCACGTAGGCGCTCACGATGCCCCGTAGCGAGTCCTGCCAGTCGGTCATCAGGTCCCAAACGTCCAGGGCGTCGTAGCCGGTGACCGACCAGTCCTCCCACTTGTAGCAGCCGATGCCGAAGCGGACGTTCCCCCGGTGGTCGGGGTGGGTGATGATGCCGAGGCCGCCGCGGGCGCGGACGAAGTCTATGATTTTCTGGCTGGGCAGGTTCGGGGCGGGGAGCCGGTCCACGCCGAAGGCCAGGTAGTGCGATTTTGGGGGGGTTATCTCCGCTCCCACTCCGAGGAAGATGCGGTGAGGGGATGAGCCCCTCTCCACCGGTCTCACCGAGAGCCAGGGACCCTCGGGCCCACCGGGGGCGTACCAGCCGCCCCAGCCGTCCTCCTTCGCCCCCAGGGTGTCGTGGTCGGTGAGGAAGACGAAGTCCAGCCCGGCGCGGATACCCTCCCCGAGGATGCGCCCCACGGGCCAGTGGCCGTCGGAGTAGGTCGAGTGTAGGTGGACGACACCCGTGTACTCGCGGTACCCGTCGGGGAAGGCGGGGCATGTCCGGGGGCGGCTCATCGGGGAAAGGTCCTCACATGCCGAAGCCGAAGTAGCTCAGGGCCGTCATAAGCACCGCCCAGAGCAGCCAGAGGATGATGACGACACGGAACGAACGCTTGGTGGAGAGGCCGACCACCTCATGCACACCGATGGTGAGCAGATAGACGCTCCAGGCGGAGAAGATGTCTATCTGGGAGGCGAAGCCCTTGAGGACCCGCGTGTACCACTCCGCGGGCATCCGGGGGAACAGGAGCCCCAGGTTGGTCCCCACGTAAACGTCGCCCTTCACCAGCACCAGAACCAGCGTAACCACCGCCCCCGCGGCCATCGCCACCGAGGCCAGGGAAACGATGGAGACGGCGTTGCGGAAGCCCAGCTTCTCCCCGGTCAGCCCCACACCGACGTTCAGGCCCGCCGAGGCGATCAGGAGGTAGAGGAAGAGCGACACGGGCACCACGAGGTAGGGAAATACCTCGCCCATGAAGCCGGTGCCGGCCTGGTCCCGGAACTCCTCCAGCCGGGCTACCTGCTCGGCGGGCATCACGTCCCGGTTCTCACGCAGAATTTCGTTGAGTGCCTCTCGCTGGGCCGTCACGGAGTAGGGCATCAGGAGGGGGAGGGTGGCCAGTGAGACGGCGATGGTGATGAGGAAGAAAACGAGCCAGCGCGGCCTGGTTTTCAGGCCCCGGAAGGCCTCGCCGGGCGACACCACCGCGTCCATGTACTGGCCGAGGGGGCTCGAGTAAACCTGTTCTTCGTCGGGCATGGCTGCTCCTCTAGAACCAGAGGTCGGGTAACGGGACTCGGGCCCAGGCGGGCATCAGTTTCGTCAGGTAAACGACGGCCAGGAGGACGGCGGTGTAGACGCCGGCCATCAGGTCGTCGAGCATGATCCCCCACCCGCCGGACAGACGCTCGATCCGGCGGCAGGGGGGGAGCTTGGCGATGTCGAAGAAGCGGAAGAGGAGAAATGCCAGGGCCAGATAGCCCCACTCCCGGGGGAAGAAGGCGAGAATCAGCAGCATCACCGCGCCCTCGTCCGCTGTGGCCTGGCTGGGATCGTTATCGCGGTAGCGGAGGGCCATCCAGCCCGTCGCCGGCACACCGAAGATGAAGAGAACCGCCCCGAGCACAGCGACGAGCCAGGGCCAGGGGGGTAAAAGGACGTAGAGGACGCAGGCCGCCAGGCTGGCGACGGTCCCCGAGGCTTTTGGGAAGAACCCCGTGCCGCCGAAGCTGGCCACGACCAGGTAGGGCGCCTCCCACCACCGCAGCGGCGGTGTCTCCGGTATCCGGGTCCGCTTCACGAAGCTCATCCGCCCTCCTCCCCCTCGACTCCGCTCCGCAAAAGCTTCCGGGCGTTCCAGAGGTATTGCGCGCCGGAGAGGAGCGTCTGCGCCACGGAGAGCCCCAGAATAGCCAGGTAGATTATCCGGCACACGCGATCGAGGATCTCATTCCACTCCCAGCCGAGGACGGGGAAGCCGGCGCGGGCCGTCAGGTAGGCCAGCACCGCCAGCACGGCGATCATCTGCAGCAGGGTCTTGGCCTTGCCGAGCCGGGAGGGGGGGATGTCCACGCCGCGATGGGCGGCGTAGGCTCTGAGCGTCGTGACGATCAACTCCCGCCAGACGACGATGAGCGCCAGCCACCAGGGCACCGCGTCCACCGCGGCGAAGGAGACGAGGGCGGTGACGACGAAGAGCTTGTCCGCCAGGGGGTCGGCGAACTCCCCGAAGGCTGACCGGGTCCCGGTTTTTCTCGCGATGCGGCCGTCGGCCAGGTCGGTGAGGGCGGCCAGGGCGAGGAGGACCAGCGCCGCCAGGTAGGCGTAAAAATGCCCGACGGCCACCGCCACCACGAAGAGCGGCGCCAGAGCGATTCGAACGAGGGTCAGCCTGTTCGGCAGCGTCATTCTTCGGTCACCGGCTCGGCGTAGAGGTCGTAGGGCTGGGCCGCGGTGTAGACGACACGCCTGAAATCACCGGGCAGCCAGCCGTGCCCCTCCGGCAGGGTCACCTCGACCACCCCGTCCACGTCGGGGCAGAATCGGCGGCCACGGGCTATGGCCCCTCCCGCGGCGACGGCGTCCACCAGCACGTCGTCCCGCGCGCCCACCAGGCGCGAGTTCCGGGCGAGGGAGACGGCCTCCTGGAGGTCGTGGAGCGCCTCGGCGCGCAGCTCCTTCATCTCCTGCGACACGGGATCGTCGAGCTCATCGGCGGCGCGCGTCCCCGGTCGGGCGGAGTACGTGAAAACCCCGAGGTGGTCGAACCCCGTCTCCTCCACGAAGCGGATCAGTCTGTCAAAGGCGGCCCCGTCCTCGGTGGGGAAGCCGACCAGGGCGGTTCCACGCAGGACCAGCCCCGGCACGGTCTCCCGCGCTAGGGCGATGACGGCGGCGAGCGTCTGTGCGTCGCCGGGACGGCCCATGGACTCGAGCACGGCTCCGTCGGCGTGCTGGAACGGGAAATCGAGGTAGGGGACGAGCTGGGGGTATTCGGTGAAACCCTTGAGCAACTCCGCGTCCACACGGGCGGGGTTCGGGTAGAGCAATCGCACCCAGACGTCATCCTCGGGCAACTGAAGGGAGAGCTCGGCCAGCAGCCGCACGAGGGACGGCTCGCCGTAGAGGTCGCGCCCGTAGGCCGTGGTCTCCTGGGCGATCAAAATCAGCTCCCGCACACCCTCCTCGACCAGGGACACCGCCTCGGCGACCAGGTGCTCCGCGGGCCTGCTCCGCTGAGGGCCGCGCAGGGCGGGGATGGCGCAGAAGGTGCACCCCAGGTCGCAGCCTTCGGCCAGCTTGAGGTAGGCGATGTGCGGCAGGGTGATCGCCACCCGCTCGGGGAGGGGGTCGGGGTTGCCGTCGTAGGCCCCTCCGGGCGGGGGAAAGTCGAGGAGCGGTTCGGCCGTAGGCTGCGCCTTCCGGCGCCGCTCCAGGCGGTCCACCAGCTCGCCGATGTGCGCCAGCGACCCGGTCCCGGCCACGAGGTCCGCCTGGGGGAAACGCTCGGCCATCCCCTTTTTGAGCGCCTCGGACGCGCAGCCCACCACGGCCAGCCGCGAGCCGGGATGCGCCGCCTTGAGCTCGACCAGACGCTCTATCTCGTCAAAAGTCTCGGCCAGCGCTTCCTCCAGGAAGCCGCAGGTGTTGATCAGGTAGAGCTCTGCCTCCTCGTCGTTGGTCGGGAGGTACCCCCTCCGCTCGAGCTGGGCCAGCATGACCTCGGTGTCCACCAGGGCCTTGGCGCAACCCAGGGAGACGACGTGGACCCTCTTAGGGGCGTCATCCACTGGTGCCCTCCGGCTGGAGTAAAAGGAGAAACGAGCGGCGCTCCCGGGGGATGCCGGCGGGGATTTTGAAAGGCTCGCCCTCCACCGGCTCGACGACGAGGTCCCGGTCGGTGAAGTAAACCGAGGCGACCCCGTCGGGCGCGTAGAACTTCACGGTTTCCCGGTCGTAGGCGGCCAATCCGCCGTCGTCTAAAAGCACCAGCCCGCAGCGGGCGTTGGCTTTGTAGGACAGATCGCAGAAGGCGGCGGCCCGCCCGCCCTTTTCGCCCAAAACCATCTCGACGCGCCTCCGCTTCCCCGCGGGCAACTTGTCCAGGGAGAAGACGTCCAGAAGCTGCTTCCGCTCCTCCTCGTCCAGGGACGGCATCCCCTTCTCCGGGTCCACCTCCCGGGCCAGGCGCTCCAGGGCGCGGAAATCGGCGAGCACGAGGCGGGGGCCCCCGAACCACCGCGGCCTCTCCTCCAGCGCCGCGGCGTCCAGGTCCCACTTATCTCCGAAACCGGGCAGGGGGGCCAGGTCGTGCTGGCACTCGATTATCTCGCCCAGGGGAAACTCCGCGGGGACGTCGTCGGGGCGGAACTCGTGGGGGCCCGTGAGCTCCAGGTAGCGCGCCCAGGCGTAGACCGTGTTCACGGTGGAGCCCCGCAGGACGGGCCAGAAGGCGGGGGCGGATTCGAGGTCCCCCGTTTCGGCCGCCTCGGCCAGCAGGCTGAAGGCGAGGCACAACGCGCGCGTGCGGGCCACCAGCTCCCCCCAGACCACGGCGGTGCTCTTCTCGGCCAGCATCGCGGCGATTCTCTCCACGAAGAACACGCGTCCCCGACCGCTCAACAGGGACACGCGCAGCTCCCCCCTCTCGCCCGAGTAAAGCCCGTCGGGGGTGAAGTCCTCCAGCCTGAGCGCCTCCCGGTGCTCGTCGTCGGGCTGAATCTCACCGCCGCTGACCAGGTGGAGCTGGCCGCAGTCGGGACAGGCCACCGGGGCGTCCTGCTTTGCGCCCACGCCGAACTCCGCCCCGCACCTCCCGCAGTGGATGAGCGACAGATAGCTCTCCCCCAGGAAGACGAGGGGGAGCCCGCACTTCGTGCAGACCGTCCAGGGGAGGTCGCGCAGGGCGCCCTGCTCCGTTTTGCAGCGAGGGCAGGCGAAGCGGCGCGGCGGGACGAGCAGGCCCCTGATGAGGGCGACGAGCCCGATGACGAGGGCGACCAGGCCCCCGGCCCCGAGGGGGATGCCGAAGAAGATGCCCAGCGCCCCGCCCTGGAAGATCAAAACCAGCCCGGCGGCAATTAGGAGAAGGGAGAGCCCCGCGGTCCGCAGGTTCCTCCTGAGTCGCTCCCGTCTGATGTCACCCGCGTCCATCTAGTCCACCCTAACCACTTCCACCCCGGGCGGCGGGGTGAAATTAAACGATGAACGGTCCACCGCCACGTTCAGCCGGATGTTCGATAGCCGGTAGGAAACCGTGTTCCCGATGTCGTCGGTCAGCTCCACCTCGGCCGGGAGCCAGGTTTCGGGGTCCACCCACAACCGCCCCCGAGGGTAGGGGTAGTCGGGAGAAAGGGCGGTCATCCGCAGCACCACCGTGTTGCGCCCGTCCACCTCCTCCTCGCCCGCGAGCGCGTAGGCGTAGTCCCGCTCGAAGTAGCCGATCAGGTTCCCCAGCATCTCCCGCTCGGCGTAGTCCTCCACCGAGGAGACGATGACCTGGTTGTTCCGGGGCGTGTAGAGCCAAACCGTCTCGCCGTTGCAGACCAGGGACTGCTCGAAGGGGCTGACGTAGTCTATGCGGAACTCGTCGGGCAGGAGGCTGGTCATGGAGCCGCGCATGACGTGCCGCTGGCCGAGCATGCCGGAGGCGGTGACACGGCGGACGTCGCAGGTGAAGGAGTCCGCGGTGGCGTAGGACGCCTTGACCCGCGCCACGACCTCCTCCGTGGTCAGCTCGCCGGCGAGGGCCGCGGTGAACGTCAAGAGGAACGCTAGAAGGGCGATTCTGCGCATGACCCTCCCGGGTCGGTAATTTTTTTGGGCTACGAGGGCCCCCGGCGGGCGGCAAGGGGTTTAAACCCCTTGTCTCCTTTCATCGCGGGCGTTTCCCGTCCAGTAGCCCACCACGGCCTCCACCTCTCCATCGCTCACATATGCGCCCTGGAGCCGCAGCGGTTCCGTCGCCCCCACGGGGAGGAAGAGGAGGTCCCCTCCTCCGGCCAGTTCCTCGGCCCCGCCCTGGTCCAGGATGACCCTGGAATCGGTCTTGGAGCGGACCTGGAAGGCGATGCGGCTGGGGAAGTTGGCCTTGAGAACCCCGGTCACCACGTCCACGCTGGGGCGCTGGGTGGCGACGACGAGGTGGATGCCCACGGCGCGCGACATCTGGGCCAGCCGGGCTAAAGGTTGTTCGAGGGCCTTGCCGGTGGCGGCCATCAGCTCGGCCAGTTCGTCCACCGCCAGGACGATGTAGGGCATCGGCACGTCGCCCCGCTCGCCCACGGTGTCGTTGAAGGCGGCGATGGAGCGGCACCGGGCCACCGACAGCCGCGTGTACCGCTGGTCCATCTCGTCCACCAGGTACCCCAGAATGGTGAGAACGCCGTAGGGCTCGTAAACCGGCGGCGTCAGGAGGTGGGGCAGCCCCTCGTAGGGGGCCAGCTCCACGCGCCCCGGGTCAACGAGCACCAGCCAGAGGTGCTGCGGGCCGACCCGGTACAGGAGTGATAGCAACAGCGCGTTCAGGAAGACGCTCTTGCCCGAGCCGGTGGTGCCGGCGACCAGCAGGTGCGGCAGCTCGCAGAAATCGGCCACCACCACCTTTCCGTCCTGGGTCAGCCCCACCGGGAAGGCCAGCGGGCTCTCGTGCTCCTGCCAGTCGGGCTCCTCGAGAAGCTCGCGCAGGCGGACCACACGCCGCCGGGCCAGCGGAACCTCCAGGGACACCGTCCCCCGCTCCGGGTTCGGGGCGAAGCGGACCTGGTTGCACCCCATCGCCAGCGCCAGCTCGGCCCTCAGGCGGTCGAGGGAAGCGATTCTGACCCCCGGGGCCAGGCGCAGCTCGAAACGGCCCAAACTGGGCCCCTCGGTGTATTCCACCACGTTAGCCGCGAGCTGGTTCTGCTCCAGGAAACCGGTGAGGATTCTCACCCGGGCGCGGCGTTCCTCGGGATCGTCCGGCTGGTCGCCGGATTCCCGGGGGGCGAGGAGGTCCAGGGGCGGCGCCTCGTTTACGGCGCTCACCCCGGGCTGCTGCCACTCCGGCAGGTCGGTAAGCTCTTCGGCGACCTCGGGCTCGGGGGGCTTCGATTTAGTCGTTTCGACGGGGGGCACCGGCTCCGCCTGAACCGATTCGACGGGCGCGGTCGTCTCGGGCACCGCTCGCGACCAATCGCGGCCCCGGAACAGGCGGCCGACCTTCCCCGCCACCCACCGGCATCCACCGGCCAATCCCCCGCCCAGCGCGGCGATCCGGACGCCGGTGGCCAGGGTGAAACCGAAAATCAGCCCCACCAGGGCCGCGACGATGGTCCCCAGGGAGCCTACGGCGCCGAGCAGCCACCCGGCGATGCCGACGCCGACGAGGCCCCCGTAGTGGTGCCACGGGGTGTCGGCCCCACCGACGCCGGTCAGACCGAAGAGGACCGCGAGGGAGGTGACGAGGAGGAGGAAGCCGATGATTCTCCGACCGAGTTTTTCCCGGGTCCCCCGGAGGAGCTCCACTCCCAAGTAGGCGACGACCAGGGCCAGCGCCAGGGCGAGGTAACCGCAGAGCCAGACCTGGGCCCGGCCCCAGGACAATCCAAGGTCGCCGACGAAGCCGGAGCTTGCCTCGCCGATATTTTCCGGCGCGCCCGAGTCCAGGAAGACGATCAGGCTGACGAAGGACAGGATGCCGGCGACGAGCAGGAAGAGGCCCGTCCCGACGGCCCGTTCCTCGTCCTTTTTCTTTTTCCGTGAAACCAAAGCGTCACCAGACGATGAGGGAAACCGTGGCCACGACCGCGCAGTAGATTCCGAAGAGCCAGAAGCGCCCGCTCTTCACGGTCCGCATGACGACCCAGATGGCCGCCAGACCGGTGAAAAAGGCGGTCGCGCCCCCGATCAAGTACACCGGCCAGGGGAGCCACGTACCCGAAGAAATCACGTCGCCCAGCTCGACGATGTTGGCCCCGAGGATGGCCGGCAGGGAGAGGAGGAAGCTGAACTCGGCGGCGTGCCTCTGCTCCTCGCCCAGGTGGATTCCGGCGACGATGGTCGCGCCGGAGCGGCTGATTCCCGGCAGAATGGCCACCGCCTGCGCCACGCCGACGAGGAGGGCGCGCCAAAACGGGGGGGCGGGGGGCTCCGTCGTCTCAACCGTCTCGGCCTTCACCCGGTCGCGCTTGCGCAGCAGAAGGCTGAAGAGAATCGCCGCGGTGACGTAGAGCATCGCGGCCGCCAGCATCGGTGAGCGGAACGCCTCGTCAATCTGGGCCTTTAACAAAAGGCCCACGGCCACCGCCGGCAACGTGCCGAGGATTATCCCCACCAGAAGCCGACCCAGGCGGCGGTCGCCGTCGGGTATCTTTTTTCCGCCGATCCAACGGACCGGGTTGACGAAGAGGATGCGCACCAGCCCGACGAAGCGTTTGGCGAAGTAGACCAGCACCGCCAGCGCCGTGGCGAAGTGGAGAAACACGCCGAAGGCCAGGTTGAAATCCGGCTCCACGCCGATGAGTGCCCCGGTGAGCACCAGATGGCCGGAGCTCGAAACGGGGAGGAACTCGGTCGCCCCCTGGACAAAACCCAGCGCGGCTGCCTGCAACAGGTCCAAGTTGCCTCCGTGGTCTATAAGACCGCTTCAATTGAGGATTTAGCTTACCACGCCCGCCGGAGGCGGGTCAACCGAGAAGCTCGCCGAAGATTTCGGAAAATCTCGCCGCCAGGCGCTCGAAGCTGGTCTCGCGCACGAAGGCGTCACGCTCCGGCCCGCCGTAGCTCAACGTGCCCGAGGTCACGCCCTCGTGGAGCGCGTCCAGGGCCGTGGCTACTTGCTCCGCCGAGCCGTAGCGCGCGACGAGGCCGAGGTTTTTCTGCCGGATGAGCCTCGCGGCGGCGTTCTCCGGCAGGACGCCCAGAATCGGCCTGCCCGCCCGGGCGCTCTCGTAGATTTTACCCCCGGCGGTGAACCAGTTCTTCGGCGAGTCCTCCAGGATGATCACCAGCACGTCGGCCCCCAGCTCGAGGCCGACCATCTCGCCGAGGGGGACCGGCGGAAAAATCTCGACGGCGTCGGCCAGCCCCCGCCGCGCGACCTCCTCCCCGTAAACGGGGTGGATGTTCCCCACGAGCCTCAGGCGAACGGCCTTTCGGAGCCCGGGACGCCGCTTCAGCCACAGCCCGAGGCCGTCCAGGAGCGACCAGCCGGTGCGCCCGTCGGCGTCGTCGGCCGCCAGACGCCCGCCGTAGAGAACGGTGAAGCGGTCCGTGGAAACCGGCTCCATCCCCGCGAAAACTTCCTCGTCGTAACCGTTACGCACGGTCCTAAAAAATTGCCCCGGTCGTGCGTACCGCCGCCGGAGGAGTTCCGTGGCCTCGGGGTAGACCGTGGTTACCGCGTCGGCGCCCCGCATGACAAGGCGCTCCAGCACCCGGTCCAGCCCCCGCCGCCAGGGAAGCCACGGGGTGTAGAGCGGGTTTTCCAAAAAAAGGTCGCGGCTGTGGCAGACCCAGGGAATGCCGGTGAGTTTTTTCAGCTTCCAGCCGGCGAGGTGGGTGGTGAAGGGCGGTCCCGAGGTGAGGAGGAGGTCCGGGCGGCGTTTTTTTATAAGCCGCAGTCCGCGCCAGAACGCCGGGTGGAACCAGTAGTGCTCCGAATCGGGAACGTGCAGGACGGAGCGGAAGAGGCGGCCGAGGGGCGAGACGTGGCGCCGGGACAGCCTCCCGCCCGACGACCCCGCATTTCCCCGCCCCTTCAGTAAAAGACCGAGACCGTGGACGGGGTTGACCGTCGCCACCGGAAAAACGGTCGTGCTCGGGTGGAGCGCCTCGAGCTGGGCCTCGTCGCGGGTGAGGCCGCGCGTGTCCACCCCCCAGCCGGGGCGGGAGCACAGCACGTCTATTTTCCACCCCTGCCGGCCGAGGTATTTGACCAAATTGGCCGTGTTCGGCTCGGTCCGAAAAGGGGGGAAGTTCTTGACGATGAGGAGGAGCCGCCGCATCAGCCAAAATACTCCTGCGTCGTGCCCACCGCCTGGGCCTCCTCGCGGTCCATTTTACCCCTGAGAGATAATGCCGCCTTCCGGCCCATGACGACCGCGTGGTCCATGTTCCCGTACCGGAAGAGCCCCTGCCGCCCGGTGGTGATGAGGCCGGGATGACGGTTGACGTGCTCCAGGCAGACCTTGAACCTCTCGCCGTATCCGCGGTCGTAGAGGGGGTAGGCGTGGGGCCGGCGGGACACGGCGCAGGCCCGGGGCGATTTTTTCAAGAGCCCGACCGACGCCAGGCCGGACAGGTTCTTCCGACAGAGCTCACCGAGCCCCATCCGCCAGAACCGGTCGCCGACGTCGCAGCTCACCTCGGCGGTGATCGCCGCGCAGCCCGGCGGCGTCAGTTTCGGCGAAAAGTTGGCCGGCTCGCTGACCCGGTTGAAGACGTAACCCGGCTCGGGGAAGTATATCCAGTGGTTGTCCGAGGGCGTCTCTCCATCCAGCGTCAAATGCAGAAAGACGACAGAGCGCGAGCGGAGCCCCCGGGTCGCCCGGAGAACCTCCGCCCCGGGGCGCGGCTCGATGAAGCCGACCAGCTCCGCCAGGGGGACGGTGGAGACGACGGCGCTCCCCGATTCGCGGTAAACCTTTCCGTCGGCGTCTTTGACCTCGACCTCGAACGCCCCTTCCCTGACCTTCAGGGCGACGACCTCAGCGTCCAGGCGTATCTCCGCCCCGCGGGAAACCGCCCTCGCCGCGAGACGGCGGGGCAATTCGCCGATGCCGGCCTCCGGGTAGAGGAACTCCCGGGCGTAGGTCCGGGGGTCTTTGCCGGAACCCCTGGAGAGAAGCCGCTTGAGGACGTCGAACAGGCTGACCAGGCTGATGCGCTGCGCGGCCCAGTCGGGCGAGATTTCCCGGGTCGGGACGCCCCAGAGCTTCTCCGTGTACGGCTTGAAGTAGAGGTCGTAGAGCGTGCGGCCGAAGCGGTTGACCACCCAGTCCTCGAAGCTCGCCTCGTCGGGGCGCGACAAGGCCCGTCGCAGCGAGCTCACCAGGTAGTCGGAAAATGCCCGGGCGTTGTCCGTGAAATCCAGCTTGCGCACCACGTCGCCCAGTTCCAGGGGGTAGGCGAATCGCCGACCGACGAGCTGTATCTCGCTCTTGCGCCGGGGCCGCAACCAGGCGCCGTCGGGGAAGAGGTCGGTGAACCAGCTTTCGATCCGGGGGTCCGGGGTGTGGAAGCGGTGGGGGCCGTAGTCGAAGCTGAACCCGTTACGCCTTAGCCCACCGGCCAGACCGCCCACGGTGGGGGACCGCTCCAGGACCAGACAGGGGACACCGGCGGCCGCCAGATCGTCGGCGGCGGCGAGCCCCGTCAGGCCGGCCCCCAGGACGAGCACCCGGTCATGCACCGGCCACCTCCCGCGCCCTCTGGCGCAGAAGCTCCGCCTGCCGGAAATCCCCCAGCCCCCGGTACACCTCGGCCAGCTCGTCGTAGAGCCGCGGTTCATCGGGCAGGCGGGCGATTTCCGTCTGGAGCTCGACCAGGGCATCCGCCGACCGACCGAGCGCTCGGAGGACCTCGGCGCGCAGCAGGAGGCCGTCCATGTCTCCGGGGCTGTGCCCGAGGAATGAATCGAGCGCAGCTTCCGCCCCGGCCGGGTCGCCGGATCGGTAAAGCGCCGCCGCCAGCCAGTACCCGGCGCGGTTCAGGTCGCCCACCCGCTCCAGGACGCGGCGGAAACGGGGGACGGCCTGGTCGTGCCGGCCGCCGTTGTAGAGCGAGGCGCCGAGGTTGTAGTCGTCCAGGGCGGCGTAGATGACGGAACCCCTGTCGGCGGGCTCCGTCCCGGCGACGATGGGGGAGGCCGGATCGAAGAGGGGGCTGTACGCCCCAACCGGATGGGCGTCGGGGGGACTACCGGCCAGGGCGCAGGACCGACTGTCGCCGTAGAACGGCCGCCCGACGGGCTTATCTCCGACCGCGTACACCCGGAAGGATGGGGTCTGGAATTGCAGATCGAAGCCGGTCAATTCCTCCGGGAATAGGCAGAGCGCGGCAATCGCCTCCCCTTCGACCGGTCGGAGGGCATCGGCCTCGTAGCGCGCCGACTCGGGACCGAAGTCGAGTGAGTCGGCGGCGCTCACCACCAGGTAGTCCACCCCCCACCCCGCGAGCAACTTTTCAAAATCGCCCTCATCCCCGAACTGGCCGAGGGTGAACCGCCGCGCCCGCTCCCGGACCTCGGACGACTCCCAGATGGAGTGCAGCGCAACGGGGCGGTCGGCGTAGGCCAGAAGCATGGGGGCGATGTTGTACCGCGCGGCGAGCACGGCGTCGGGCGGTGTGTTCTCCCGCAGCCAAGCGATGACGACCCGCAGCTCGTCGCCGATGTCGTGGGGCCACGGGCGGGGCTGGTCCGCCAGGCGGGCGACGACCCGCCGCACCGCGTCGTCCCCGGCGATATTGGCAGACTGGTAAACGTTGAAGAAGGCGAGACCGGCCAGGCCGACGACCAGGGGCAGCTTCCGCCGGGAGTCTATTCGGGTGATGAGCCCCGCCGCGGCCAGGGCCAGCATCGGGGCGAGAAAAACCTCCAGCCGGCGGAAGAAGAGAAAACCGGCCAGCAGGGCTACGGTCAATCCCAGAAAGAGGACGGCGGCCCGCGATATTTTTCCCCGGCGCCAGTCCCCGAAGCAAACCGCCGCCCCGGCGGCACCAAAAGGCAGGAGAAGCCAGTTTGTGGATAGGAAACCCGTCAGGGTCGGGCCGTCGAAGGGCCCGGACCACAGCGCCCGGCTTATCCAGGACAACCGGGCCGGGTCGGCCGGCTTCTGACCGAGAAAAAGAAGCTTGTCCCAGAAGAGGGTGTAAACGTGACCGAACTGGCTTTCCTGACCCCAGAGGAGACGACCGGCGATAAAGATGACCGCCGCGCCGCCGACGAGCGCCAGGATTGTGCGCCATCGTCGCGGCTCCAGGACGCGCCTCAGCCTTGGCACCAGGCACACCAGGGCGGTCAGGTATAGCAGGCAGGCGCCCGGCGAGAGGGCCAGCCCCTTCACCCGCAGAGCCGGAACGGCCAGGCCGACCACGAGGGTGACTCCCCCCAGGACGAGGGCCGTCGGGCCGATTGACCTCCACTCCTTCCGCCAGAGGAGGTACACGGCCAGGAGGACCGCCGTCACCGTGAGGAGGAAGCCCGCGAGATGCCAGGCGGCCAGCGCCACGCCCCACCCCAGGCCGCAAGCGACGAGCCAGGGCAGGCGTTTCCTCCAACCGGAATCGTCGCTCGGCGGACCGAGGGCGCCGAGCATCCCCGCCCAGCCGAGGAGGGCAAAGGGCACCGCGAGGTGCTCGCGCAGGTAGACGTTGACCGTCCGGTCCACGGAGGCCACGGCGAAGACGGCGATGAGCGCCGCGGCGAGGGCCAAGCTTCGCCTCCGCCACAGGGCGTAACCGAGGAGGAATACCGCCCCCGCGCCCAGGGAGCTCACAAATGAAACCCACAGCGCGAGGTGGTCCGAGAAGGACGCCTCGTCGTAGCCGGTGTGGAAGAGGCGGTAGGTCCACCCCACCAGGGCGTCCTCGACGAGGAGGAGGTCGTCGTGGAGCGGCTGGCCCTCGGGTGGCATCACCCGAAAATCCCGCTCGGGCGGCGTCTCCCCCTGGGCGTACATCCGGGCCAGGCGGTAGCGGAAGGCCGCGTCGGAGACCATCAGGGTGTCGTCGCTCCAGAGGGAGCGCCGGAGCCATGTCGAGCCGGCGACGACGACCGCCAGGCCGAGGACGGTCAGCCCCCAGCGCACGCCCTCGTTTTTAAAAATCTTACCTGCGGCGGTGAGAGCCATCGCCTCTAAAATGGATAAGCCGGCGTGGATTCGGTTCTTACGGGCCCGGATTATACCACGCTGAAACGGAGCCAAGGGGACGCGGTGCGATTTGCTCAACGGCCGCTCCCCCGATTCCCGAATGTCCCGAGAATCGGTCGCTTCCCAATAAAAAAGAGGGCCCCCGCCCTCAATCCTCAATGGACGCGAAGCGTCCTACGTCGGGTAGAGGTTAAAGAGTCTCCGGTAACGGCGGAAGTCGTCCAGAATCATCCCGAGCCCCTCGATGATCGTGGTCAGGGGCGAAGCGGCGCGGTGGACCCTGAGGTTCGTTTCCTGGGTGATGGCGTCGTCCAGGCGCTTCAACAGCGAGCCGCCGCCCGTCATGTTGATCCCGGCGTTGACGATGTCGGAGGCCAGCTCGGGCGGCGTCTGCTCCAGGGTGGAGCGGACGGCGCCTATCACCTGCACGATGCACTCGCGCAGCGCCTCGCGCACCTCGGTGGAGCTGATCGTCACCGTGGTCGGGATGCCGTTGAGCATGTTCCGGCCCTTGACCACGAAGTTCTCCTCCTCCTCCAGGGGCACGGCGGAGCCGATGGTGATCTTTATCTCCTCGCAGATCTGCTCGCCGACGAAGATGTTGTAGTGGCTGCGGAGGTAGCGGTCCACAGCCTCGTCCATCACGTTCCCGCCGATCTTGCGCGACTCGGACACCACCACCCCGCCGAGGCACATCACGGCGACCTCGGTGGTGCCGCCGCCCACGTCCACCACGATGGAGCCGGTGCTCTCCTCGATGGGGAGCCGCATCCCCACCGCGGCGGCGATGGGCTCCTCAATGAGGTATATCTCCCGGACGCCGGCGTTCTTCACCGAGTCGCGGATCGCCCGCTTCTCCACCTCCGTTATCCCCGAGGGCACGCAGCACAGCGCCCTCGGCTTCACGATGGACGCCCCCTTGAGCGCCTGGCGCAAAAGGGCCTTGAGCATGAGCTCGGCGGTCTCGTAGTCGGCGATGACGCCGTCCTCCATGGGCCGAATGGCGCGGATGTTCGGCGGGGTGCGCCCCAGCATCCGCTTGGCCTCATGGCCCAGCGCCTCGATCTGCCCCTTCTCGTTGACGGCGATGACCGAGGGCTCGTTCACAACCACACCCTGACCCTCGAGGTGGATCAGGGTGCTGGTGGTTCCCAGGTCCAGGGCGATGTAGCGGGGGTGTATCTTGTTGAAGATCAAGGCGCGCTCGTTGGACTCGAACGGTTGGCGGACTCGGTCGGAGTTCAGATTGGGGCGCAACGCTGCGCCCCGCATGGATCAACCCGAAAGGGCGCCTATTCCTCGAGGAGTTTGCGGCACTCCTCCAGGGCAACCTCGAAGAGGGAGACGGCCTCGCGCAGCGAAATGTTGCGGCGCCTCAGACGGAGCTCCGAACCCTTGACCTCGAGGACGATGTAGTTGTCGAAGGTCGTCAGCGCCGCAGCGGCGGGCTCGGCGACCGGAATCCCGGCGGCCGGCCTGAGCGGTGCCTCCACCGGGACCTCGACGGCGGTGTCGAAGGCGGGAACCGCGTACTCCTCCTCGACCTCCTCCAGCTCCTCGACGGGCTCGGAGGTATCGAAGGCGGGGACGGCGGCCTCCTCGACGGGCGCGGGCGCCGCGGCGGAGGAATCGAAGGCCGGGACCGCGTACTCCTCCTCGGCCTCGACGAGGGCCTCTGCTTCCGCGGAATCGAAGGCCGGAACTGCGTACTCCTCCTCGACCACCTCCGTGGTCGTTCCGGAATCGAAAGCGGGGACGACGAACTCGTCGGTTATGCCTTCCTGTTCTTCCGACACCGCGGCTACCTCTTCCTCCTCCTCGACCTCCTCCTCCTCGATCCGGGTCGTGTCGAAGAGAGGCACCTTGAATTCTTCGAGCTCGGAGGTGCTGGGGCCGGTGTCCAGGGGGGACGGCATCTCGTCGGGCGCGGCCTCCACGGTCTCACCGAGAATCTCGTCCCAAATGCCCTCGGAGGGAACGAGGGGCTCTCTCACCGCTTCGGGGGGCGGGGCCGGTCTCTCGGCCCGGGCTTCGGGCGGCGGAGGAGGAGCTGATGCGACTCGGGCGGCGGTCTGCGGGAGCGGAGGAGCGGTGCGAACCGCTTCGGTCCGGGAGGGCGGCGGAGGGGGCGGTCCTGCGGCGGCCGGTTTTCCCGCGGGAGGGGGAGGTGGTCCGGCGGCTTTTCTTGCGCCCCCCGGGGTGATCACCACTGCTCCGGGCGGCTCGTCGCCGGTTCCCGAAGGGGCGAGCTTCGAAAAATCGCCGATCTTCAGGCTTTCCTTGAGCTTGGCCGCCCGCTCGGCGTTTCTCCGCTTGATCTCCTCGATATAACTCTGGTCAACCATGACGGGTCCTTCCGAACAACCGGCTGGTTTTATCCCTTAAAGTTGGAACGGTCAATGACGATCCAGGGGGAGGGACCGGCACGCAACGCCGTCCTCCCACCACTTGCGGGCTCCTATTCCACCGCCGCCCCGATGCGCGACGGCAGGAAACGGCCACTCATCGGTTTAGTCTGCCACAAGGCGGATAAATATGCAAACGCTAAGCGCTATATAAACACAAAATGACCGAAGATATAGCGCAACTTCTCCCGGTAGAGATCGTACTCCTCGTAGCTCACCTCGCCCATCAGTGTATAGACCCAAAGATCCTTGACGAAGAAGGCGACGATGCGGATGTCGGCCTGGGTGTTCTTCGAATGGGTGATTTTGATAACGTAGTAGGTGCCCTGGAGCCCGTCCGAGTCGAGGGTGGTCGTGGGCTCCCAAGTGTCCACATTGTACGGGTGGTCCGGGTTCAGGGCGTAGAGCATGATGTTCTCGAAGGACTGGCGGGCCAGCGAGCTGGTCGTGCGCGACTCCTGAAGCTGGAGCTTCCCCACCCGCACCCTGGCCACGGGCCGATCGGCGTCGTAGAGGGTCAGCCGGCAGATCTCGGTGGCGTCCAGCCACGCGACCGCGCTGAACGCGTCCGCCTCGTCGTGGCGCAGGCCGGTGCCGTAGGCGAATTCCCAATTGCGGTCGGGCCGCAGGAGCTGGATGCCCTCATCGAAGTAGTTGATCAGATTCTCGTCTATGTCGAGACCTGACCCACGGACCACGGGGGTGCGCCCCGTTTCCACCCCTTCCCCGTCGCCGCCGAAGAGGCTCGAATCCTTCAGGTAAAAAATGAGCCAGACGATTACGGCCAGGGCGGCGCCCATGAGGATGATGTGCGTGACGGAACCGGACCTGGTGCGCGGCTTCGCGCTGCGCCGAAAGCGCACCCGGGGCTCATCTTTCCTTCGGCTGTCGTCGTCCATGGCGCGTATCGTCAACAGTCTTATCCAGACCCATTCGCCGGATCACCACGGTCAAAACATAACCGGAATTTCTTGAATTGTCAAGGATTTATGCAGTTATACCGGCGCGCTTCCGGGCCCTCCGCCTCGGTATCGCCCGGTGTACCCATTGACTGCCGTCCATCGTAACGCTAGAATACCCGCAAACGAAAGAGCTCGGAGCCGACAATTGAAAACACCCGTCCCAGGCCTTCCCCTTCTTTTAATCCTCGGCACCGGCTGTTCCCTCTTCGGCACGGGAGGCGGCTCCCATCCCGCCACCACCTCCGAGGAGACTGCGACGGTGACGGAAACTCAAGAAAGCTCCGAGCTGGCCGGGTACATTGACGCGGGCAACGTCCTCCTCGCCGCCGGAGACCTGCGCGGCGCGACCCGGGAGTACGAGAAGGCGCAGGAAATCGCCCCGGACGACCCCTTCGTCAACAACAACCTCGGCCTGGTCTACATGGAGTCGAAGCTCTTCTCCCTCGCCGTCAGCTACTTCGAGAATGCCATCGAGGTCCTGCCCTACTACTACAAGGCGTACAACAACCTGGGAAACGCCTACCAGGAGCTGTCGTACTACGACCTGTCGCGGGAGTCCTACGAGGAGGCGCTCAAAATCAAGCCCGATTACGCGCTGGCCCACTGGAACCTGGCCCTCCTCCTGGAGAAGACCGGCGACACACTGGACGCCATCCGCCACTGGCAGCGCTACATCAGCCTCTCGGAGGGCGAGGGGGACATCGCCTTCGCCCGGAACCGCATCGCCGCCCTGCGCGACGACACCTCCTCCACGGAGGAGGTGGACGTCATCACCGAGGAGGAGGCTGGGTACATCGTTGAATGACACGCCCCTCCGCTTGATTCCGCTATTCGCGGCCCTCGTCCTCTCCGCCGCCTGCCGGGAGGACGCCCCCCCTCTAATTCACCCCGTCGCACCCGCGGACGACCTGGCCGACCGGGTGACCGCCCCCGGCTCGGAGCCGGGCGACCGCGTCACGGTCGGCGGCCTGTTGCACGACACCGGCGCCCTGACCACACTGACCTCGTACACCTGGAACTCGAGCGGGATCACGCGCGAGGTCTATTTCCTGGAACCGCGGCGTCCCGAGCTCACCGATGCGCTCGTCCGGTTATCCGACGCCCTCGTGTCCGAAACCGGCGTTTACGGGTACGGCGTCCGGCTGTCCGGTGGAGCGGCGTCGGCCGATACGACCGCCGTCCCCCCCGTCGAGCTGCCGGAGGCCTGGCTCGAGCGGCTGGGAGAGCTGGACCTGGACGCCCTCTCGGCCCACCCGGAGCACAACGGCAACTTCCGCCCGACCCCGGCTGATTTCGTTTCCCTCACCTGGCGGGCGGTGGACTGGACGGGCGAGGGCGACGACCGCCGCTGGCTCCTGGAGGCCTCGAGGCTGCCCCTCCCCCCCTTCGCCGACCCGCGGCTGGAACGATGGCTGCAAATATTCGCCGAGGTGAATTCCACGGGTACGGTGGAGCAGCTCTGGATCGGGGTTCGGGGGAGTTTTCTCGAATAGCCACCCCGGAAACGAGCGGAGCGAGTAATGCCCCGGCAAACCGACCGTTGACCCAGGAAAAACGCAACAGGCTCAAAAAGTGTTTGACCGGCCTCGCGGGAGCGGTCGGTTCGTTTCTCCGGCGCCCGTTCAAACGCGGGGACGCCCGGAAAACGACGCCCCCCGAGGGCCCCCACCCCCGAGCCCAGGACCTCACCCACAGTCCCGCCGTCCCGACCACGACGGAAGCAATCACCCGCCACAGGAAACGCCGCCGTCTGGTCCGGGACGTCGTCCTGGCCCTCGTGGCCGCCTTCACTCTCTTCTCCCTCTACAACCTCCAGGTCCAGTTTCCCGCGAAGACCTTCGCCGTCTACCCCCGCCTGGGCGGTTACTACGCCTACCGGGGCGTGCTCGGGGTGCACAGCCGGTACTCCGACGGCGACTCGAGGTACGGCGAAATCGCCGTCCTGGCGCGGAAGGCGGACCTCGACTTCGTCGTCTTCACCGACGTGCACTCTATGCGGGCCCGCAAGGACGGCCTGGTCGGCAACTACGGCCACCTGTACCTCATCTGCGGCGCGGAGCTCGTACGGCCGGAGGGGAAACTTTGGATTCTGGGCCCCAAGACGCTGCCGAAGGGGCTAGGGCGGTCTACGGCGAGCATCTGCGCCGAGGTGAACGAGAAGGGACTATCGGTCGTCGCCATGCCGCTGGACGCCGAGGAGCCCTGGGGCGACTGGGGTCTTTCCAACTTCACCGCCCTGGAGGTGGTCAACCTGCGCAGCCTGTGGCGGCGCGCGGACCCCCTGACCTGGCTCGGCGCGGTCAGCGTGAACCTCCTGGACGGCCCCCGCTCCTACGCCCGTCTCGGCGTGGATCGGGCGGTGTTCACGCTCTGGGACGAGCTGTGCCGGGCCAGGCCGGTGGTGGGGCTGGCCTCCGCCGAAGCTCTGGGGCGGTCCAAGGTCCTGGGCGACTGGTATTTAAAGGTGCCGAGCTACGAAAGCGCCTTCGACACGATCCACACCTACGTCCTTCTTCCACGACGCCTGCCGACCGATCCCGGCATCGCTTCGACCCTCATCACCGGGGCCCTCGCCCGGGGACACTGCTTCGGCTGCATCGCCCCCATCGGGGACGGCCGGGGTTTCCGGTTCACCGCCCGCTCGGGGGAGAGGACGGTCATCATGGGCGATGAGACGAGCCTCGGCGGCGAGCCCACGGCCCTGGAGGCCTACTGCCCCCCGGCGGAGGGGGTCGAGCTGCGACTCATCCGGGACGGCGGGCTGGTGAAGCGATTTTCGGACAACCGTTTCGTCTATCAGATTTTAAAACCCGGCGTGTACCGGGTCGAGGCCTGGGTCGAGGCGCCCAATCTCCCCTGGGGCACGGTGCAGCGGCTCTGGCTCTTCTCCAATCCCATCTACGTCCGACCGGCGACGGACGAAACGAAGCGGAGCGAGTAATGCCCTGGCAAATCCGGGGCGACGCCTCGAGCACCGGAACCCGTAACCTGGTCGGCGTGTACGTCCACGTCCCACTCTGCCGACGCCGCTGCGCCTACTGCGATTTCACCAGCTACGTCGCGGAGCCGGAGATGGGGAGGAGGGTGGTCGCCGGGCTTCTCCGGGAGTTGAAGCTCGGGCCCGAGGTCCGCGGGAGAACGCTCTACGTGGGCGGGGGGACGCCCAACCTCCTGGGGGCGGGGGAGCTGGGCAACATCATCGCCCGGACGCGCGATCGGTTCCGCATCCCCTCGGGGGCCGAGGTCTCCGCGGAATCCAACCCCTGCGCCAACTCCGGGATCGGCTACTTCGAGGCGCTGCTGCGGGCCGGGCTGACCAGGCTCTCGGTGGGTTTTCAGAGCTTCGACGACGACGAGCTGCGGATGCTGGGGCGCTCCCACCGGTCCACGGACACCGGCATCTTCGCCAACGCCCGGCGCGCCGGCGTCCGGTCGGTGTCCATAGACCTGATGTACGGCCTGCCGGGACAGAAAAGGTCGGTTTTTCAAAAAAGCCTGGAGGCCGCGCTCGCACTCTCGCCGGACCACATCTCCCTCTACGCGCTCAAGCTGGAGCCGACCACCCCCCTGGGCCGGGCCGTGGAGCGGGGCGAGCTCCCCACGCCGGACCCCGACACGGCGGCCGACATCTACTACGCCGCGCTGGATCGCCTGGAGACCGATGGTTTCCTGCAGTACGAGCTGTCCAACTTCGCCCGCCCGGGCCACCGCTGCCGTCACAACGAAATTTACTGGGAGGCCGGACCGTTCGTCGGCCTCGGCCCCTCGGCGGTCTCCGATGACGGCGAGCTTCGGCGGCGTAACACGCCGGATCTCGAGGCCTGGCTGGGCGCCGCGGAGAAAGACGAGCGCCCGGACGGGGAGGAAGAGCGGCCCACGGAGCGGGAACGCCGGCTGGAAATGGCGATGCTGGCTCTCCGGACCCGCAACGGCCTCTCCGGGAAACGATTCCGCGAGCGCTGGGGGGTGGAGGTGATGGAGGCGTTTCCCGCCCTCGCGGGTCACCTCGCGGCGGGACGGGTGGAGTTGCTGAGCGGTACACGCGTCGGTGAAGAGAGCTGGCGCATCGTCCGGGAGCACCAGCTCGTAGCCGACCGCATCCTCGTAGATCTGGTGGATGGGTCCTCGGTTGACCGGGGGAGGGGTTAAAGATATAATCGAGAAAAAGATGTGCCTTCGAACGCAGTTGTGCCTTCGGCCGTAGTTGCGACTCGGAAACCCACTGAGAGCGACCCGCAGGCGTACGACGCCGTGGGGGAAGCCGCAGGGAGAGCCATGAAACGAATCGTCATCCACCAGGAAGAGCTGGAAACCATCCGCAAGGGCGCCCTCGGCGAGGTAGACCGCCTGACCTCCAAGCTCAAGGACACCATCAACAGCTACTTCCTCCGCTTCAAGACCGAGGACGTGTACACCTGGAGCATGTACCGCGGCAATCCCGCCCACACGGGCACGGTCGGACCGACGCACCGGATGATCGAGGGCAAGCTGAAGTTCACCCATGAAATCGGGCCCAAGGTGAACACCTCACCCATCGTCACCACCCAGCACGTGTTCACCGCGGCCTGCGACGGCAACGAGTTCCACTGCCTCGACCTGGAGACGGGCGAGTTGGTATGGAAGACCGCGTTCGACGCCAAGGTCACGAGCCCCGCCGCCACCTCGTGGGACGGCTTCGTCTACGTGCCCTGCGACGACCAGCACCTCTACTCCATCGGGATCGAGTCGGGCCTCATCCAGTGGAAGTTCCACCTGGACGACATCGTCCTCAACACCCCCTGCGTGGACGGCACCAACGTCTTCCTCACCAGCCGCGAGGGGTACCTGGTCGCCCTGGACGCCACACACTGCCAGCTCAAGTGGATCAGCCCCTGGGAGTCGGCGCACAGCGAGCCCACCACCGGCGAGGTCAACATCTTCATCGGCACCTACGACGGCTGCCTGATGAGCGTCTGGCAGGGTTCCGGCGACATCAAGTGGAAGACGAAATCCCTGGGCCGGGCCACCAGCTCCGCCACCTACCACTCCGAACGCCTCTTCTACTCCCTGCCCGAGTCGGACAAGAGACGGGGCTACCTCTACTGCCTGGACGCCGAGACGGCGAAGATACTCTGGCGCCACGAGACCATCGCCTCGCTGACCTGCACCTCGAGCGTGAGCCGGGACAGCATCTACTTCGTAGCCCAGAACTACCTCGAATCGCTCAAGACCGAAGACGCCCAGAAGCGCTGGCGCTTCGGCACCGAGACCCCCATCCGCTTCTGCCCCACGGTGATAGACCAGGCCGTCTTTATCACCACCAAGGCGGGGGTCATCCACGCGGTGGACACCGAAACCGGCAAGGAGCTCTGGTCGAAGGAACTGGGCGCCGGGGTCATCGGCTCCTCGGCTTACGCCAACGGCACCCTGGTGGTGAGCTGCGAGGACGGCAAGCTCTACGCCTTCGAGTAGAACCGGGGTCGCACCCCTCACCTCAGGTTGCGTTGACGTAGGGGCGGGTGTCCACACCCGCCCGCGGGCGACCGTGGACGGTCGCCCCTACG
>DATKYS010000100.1 GCA_035528375.1 bacterium | reverse complement strand
TCCACAATCTCGAAGTGCCACTCGCCGGCGGAGGCCGCCCCGGCCAGCGCCAGCGCGAAAACCACGCAAAAAAGCCTCTTCATCGTAGCCTCATTTCACTTAAATACGTTTCAATCCACTTGAACGGTTAAACCTGGGAAGGGGAATCAGCACGCACTTAATATACACCCTTCCGGCGCGAAGGCAAGACAAAAGCGGTCCGGCGACCGCTCTTTTGTATTTCCGCCGGGGAGCCTTAACGACGGATGCGGAATCTGCGCTCGCGGGGCTCTATCGCCAGCATGATGAACAGACTTTTCATTTTCCCTCCTCTAATTTCTCGTTCTGCCTTTCACCCCCTTTGATACCCCCGGCGCGGGGTCGGTTTCACCGTTCGAAAATGACCGGCGGCCGCGTTCCTGCTATAATCTGGGAAACCACCACGGGGGAATCGCCATGCACCGGCTCATCCCGCTCGTTCTCGCGCTCGTCCTCGTCGTCCCCGCGGCGGCGGAGCTCACCGGCGCGGAAATCCTGGGCAATATAGACGAGGCGTTCAGCGTGGACGCCATGTGGAGCGTGGCCCAGGAGGTCATCACCACGCCCGAGGGCGAGACGCGCACCTTCACCATCGAGAGTTATTCCAAGAACGGCAACGAGCTGCAGCTCATGCGCTACCTGAAGCCCGCGAGTGTGGCCGGGACGACGTACCTCATGCTGGACTACGGCGACGACATCTGGGCCTACTTCGCCGACACCGACCGGACGCGGCAGATAGCCGCCAACGCCCGCCACCGCAGCGTCATGGGCTCCAACATGACCTACGAGGACCTGGCGGTGAGCGCCAACTATGCCGACAGCTACTCCGCCTCGCTCCTGCGCACCGTGACCTACGCCGGGGCTGAGTGCCGCCTCCTGGAGCTCGAGCCCCTCGGCTCCTCGAGCGCCTACTCCAGGCTGGAGTGCTGGGTGGATTCGGGCGACTGGCTGCCCCTGAGGACGGATTACTACGACTCCTCGGGCGAGCTCTTGAAGCGCTTCATCCTGAGCGACGTCCGCACCGTGGACGGCGTGGCGACCCCCTACCGCTACGAGATGACGGGGCTCCAGGACGGCTCGGTGACGGAGATGACCATCCTCAAGGTGCGCTACGACCTGGACATCCCCGACTCGCTCTTCAGCGTTTCCAGCCTGGGCAAATAGGGGGAAGGATGCGTCCGATTCTTTTTCTTCTGCTCGTGCTCGTCCCGGTTTTCGCCGGAGACGACGACCCGCCGCCGGTTTTCACCGACGATGCGGACGGGGAGGACGCCGGGCCGGTCCTCGCGACCGAACCCGAGTCGGGGGAGTTCGATCTGGCCGAGCTCTTCGGCGAGGGGCTGGACTTCGTCGGGCGGCTGGACCTCTGGGCGCGGTACTACGACACCGCGGACCGGGAGCTCGGCAACTACGACGAGGGGCGCTTCGAGCTCACCTCGCGCTCGGGGCCGACCAAGGTGGACCTGCTCCTGATTCTCTACGGCTGGGCCGGCTACGACGCCCAGTTCTCCGGGGGGAAGGAGTTCGACTGGCGGCTGGACCGGGCCAACGTGAGCTGGTTCACAGACTGGCTCGAAATCAAGCTGGGGCGGCAGCGGCTGGCCTTCGGCCCCGGATACGTCTTCAACCCCTCGGACCTCTACGTCCAGCCCAGCTTCACCGACCCCACCCGTGAGGACCTGGGGCAGGATTCGCTGTTGACCACGTTCTACATCGGCCGGTTGTCCGGGGCGCAGCTCGTCGCCGTGCCCTCGCGCGTGGCGGCGGACGGGGATTACGGGGCGCGGCTCTTCACCAATCTGGGCGGCTTCGACCTGGCGGCGTCCTACTACCACCGGGGCTCCTTCGCCGCGGACCGGCGGGCGCACTTCGTCGGCCTCTCCGCGACCGGCGAAATCACCATCGGGGACTGGGACGGGCCGGGGATTTGGGCCGAGGCGGGTATAGATTTACCTTACTGGAGCGCGCGGCCCGAGGGCGCCGACGACCCCGAAACGACCTGGCGCGCATCCGCCGGGCTCTCCTACACATTCACCGGGGATTTTTCCGCCCTGGTGGAGTACTACCACGACGACGCCGGGGCGCGGGAGTTCAACGACTACGACTGGGCCTCGCTCCTGACCGGGGGTCGCTTCGTCCTCGGTCGGGACTACCTCTTCGCCAACCTGGAATACGATCTGGCCTCGCTGGTCACTCTGACGGCGATGGGCCTGGCGAACCTGCACGACAGGAGCCTGGTCGCCGGGCCGGGGCTGCGGTTCAACCTCTCGGACAACGTGGGGCTGACGCTGGGCGGGTTTTTGTTCCTGGGCGGGGAGAAGAGCGAGTACGGCCACGGGGAGATAGATTTCGGGATGTACGCCATTCCCGCCTTCCCGCACGTGGCCTACGCCCGCTTCGACGCGGCGTTCTAGGACCGGGTGCCCTTCCCGGCCCCCCTCTCCCTGTGGGAGAGGGCTAGGGTGAGGGCTGCCTTAGAAAAAACGCGGCGGCCCGCAGAGGACTCGTCCTACGGAGCCGCCCTACATTAACGGAGAGGGCCGGGGTGAGGGTCGAGGTAGGGAGCGTAACGGCGGCGGGGATTAAAATCCCCGCCCTACATTACAGAGAGGTGTTTTTGTATAATCGCTCCCTGCATTTTGCACGGGAGCGAATTGTCGAATCTCACCGTAGTAACCGGCGCCGCGGGGCACGTGGGCGCCAACCTCGTCCGCGCGCTTTTGGAAAAAGGGCGGCGCGTGCGCTGCATCGTCCGCGACGACACCCGGGCGCTGGACGGCCTGGACGTCGAGCGCGTCCGGGGCGACGTCCTGGAGCCGGAATCGTTGAGGCGGGCCTTCGCCGGGGCCGACGTCGTCCACCACCTCGCCGCGCGCATCTCCATCCTCGGCGGCGAGCGCGGGCGGGTGTGGGAGACGAACGTGGCGGGGGTGCGCCGCGTGGTGGAGGCCTGTCTGGCGTGCGGCGTCCGGCGGCTGGTGCACTTCAGCTCCGTCCACGCCTTCGACCAGCGCCCACTGGACGAGCCGGTGGACGAGGCGCGGGGTCCGGCGGACGACCGTCGGAACCCGGTTTACGACCGCTCGAAGGCCGCCGGGGTGCGCGAGGTTCTCGCCGGTGTGGAGCGCGGGCTGGACGCGGTCATCCTCCACCCCTCGGGCGTCATCGGCCCGTGGGATTACAAGCCTTCGCGGATCGGTCGCTTTCTTCTGGGTCTCTTACGGGGGCGGGTTCCCGCCGCGGTGGCCGGGGGATTCGATTGGGTGGACGCCCGGGACGTGGCCGCGGGCGCCCTGGCCGCCGAGGAGCGGGGCCGGACCGGGGAACGCTACATCCTCTCGGGGCATTACGCCACGGTTGGCGAGCTGGTGGAGTTTTGGGGAAAAATTTCCGGGGCGCGGATGCCGGGCTGGACCTCCCCCATGTGGCTGGCTCGCCTGGGTGCGCCCTTCGTCGGGATGTATGCAAAAATTTTCGGGGCCGAGCCGCTCTTCACCACCGAGGCGCTCCACGCCCTGCGGGGGAACCGGGCTTACGTCCGGGATAAGGCGGAGCGCGAGCTGGGCTACTCGCCGCGCCCCCTGGAGGAGACCCTGACCGACACCTACGCCTGGTTCGTCGGGGCGGGGATCACCGAGGAGAAACCCGCATGACGGAGCGCGGGTTCTACCACATCCTGCTCTGGGCGTGGCTTGGGGTGGCCGCCGCCGTCTGCGTCCTGCTCTTTTTCGTCACCGCCCCCTACGGCCGCCACCTGCGCCGGGGCTGGGGGCCGACGATCGCCAGCCGCCTGGGCTGGATGCTGATGGAGGCGCCGTCGCCGCTGATCTTCGCCGCGCTCTTCCTCCTGGGTGACCGGACGGCGAACCCCGTCAACTGCGCCTTCCTCGCCCTCTGGCTCACCCACTACCTCTACCGCGCCTTCCTCTTCCCCCTCGGCCTTCGCGAGGGGGGCAAGCGCATGCCGGCGGCGGTCGTTTCCCTCGGCGCCCTTTTCAACCTGGGCAACGCCTACCTGAACGGCCGTTGGCTGAACCTCTTCGGTCCGGCGTACGGCACCGGCTGGTTCGCCGATCCCCGTTTCATCGTCGGGGCGGCGCTGTTTCTCGTCGGCTTCGCCATCCACACTCGGGCTGATGGGGCGCTCATCCGCCTGCGCTCACCCGGTGAAACGGATTATAAAATACCGCGCGGCGGGCTCTTCCGCTGGGTCTCCTGCCCCAACTACCTGGGCGAGCTCGTCCAGTGGGGCGGCTGGGCCCTGGCGACCTGGTCCCTCGCGAGGCTGGCCTTCTTCCTCTGGACGGCGGCGAACCTCGTACCCCGCGCCCGCTCCAACCACCGCTGGTACCGGGACAACTTTCCCGACTACCCCCCGGAGCGCCGGGCGCTGTTGCCCTTTCTCTTCTAGCCTCCTACGCCCGCCGGTCCTTGGTGTATAATCGGACGCAGGGACCGCATTCAGTGAGGGCGTGATGTTGAAATCGGCAATCGTCCTTTGGGTTTTCCTTTCGTCGGCGTTGCCGGTTTGGGCCGACGCCGGTGTTGGCCAGTGGCCCTCCGGCGGTTCGGTGGGCGTCGTGTCGGCGGAGGATCCTAAAATCCACCTAGCTCGGGAATGGGTGACGGTGGAGCTGGGTTCGGAGCCGGTACGGGGCGATGGCTTTACTTACGATGATTATTTCTACGAAGTCACGGGCACGTTCTCCCTGGTCAACGAATGCGCCGCGCAGAAAATCATCCTCTTCCTGCCCCTCCATCAGGTTGATTACCACGATCCCATCGTCATGCCGGAGGATTACGAGGGCGGCCTGACGGGGATGCTCGCGGGCACGGACGCCTGGATGAAGGTCAACGGCGAGAAATTAACCCACCTCCTCTACATCGTGAGGGGGCTGCACGAGGGGGACGATCCGGGCGACGGGCATCTCTTCAGGTCCGGCGACGGTCGTGAGTTCGCCCTCTGGCCTCTGGAGAGAATTGAGGACAGCGATTTCGTCGAAATTAGTCCCGGCGACCCCTGGTGGATCTGGGCCCTGACCACTGCGGAATTTCCGCCCGGCGAATCCGCCCTCGAGTTCCACTACCTCGGCAGGCCGGGCGGCAGCGTTATGTCTGTATTCTCGCCTGTGGATTACCCGTTGTGGAGCGGGGCCGGTTGGAGCGACCCAATCGGAACGGGTCTGGTGGAGTATAAAGCGGTGGAAGGGCTCACCGTGGATGACCTTTTCGGGTTTTCCGCTCCGGAGGGCGTTGAGGTTGAGATCACCGGTGACGGGTACGTTTTCCGATTTGAGAATTATGAACCGGACCGGTACGATTCCGTATCCGCCGCAATCGTGACCAAATCCGTTTTCAAGCTACCCGATAAGGGTTTGTGGTCGATTCCCAGTCTGGATTCTCCGCTGGTTGCCGAGGTCGAATCGCCGTACCTGTACCGCGACCTGGACCCCATACGGATTGAGGGTGATTGGATTGAGTTTTCGGCCCGGCTCGAGGGTGAGGAGGTGCGCGGCTGGGCGCCCCTGCAGTTGGAACCGGGTAACCACTATGACTTGGTTCAGCTTTGCGGGGATGATGTGGGCGGCGAGCTCGAGGTGATTTGGCACAACCCGATAAACTTCCGCACCGACCCGGATCACGGTGCTCCACAGGTATCGGGATGCCCGACGGTTCAGCCCCGTGCTTATCTGTATTTCATCGAGAGACGGGGGGATTGGCTGCGGGTCATATACCCCGTTTACTCCTCCGAGACCCGCTACTACCTCGGCTGGGTCCGCTGGCGCTACCGGGACCCGGAAACCGGTGTGGAGAACATCTACATCCGCTAAGCGGCGGATTGATTGTGAACGAGGTTTAATTCCCAAGAAGGTCTGATGATGAGCGACGGACCGACGGTGGAGCTGCTGGCGGTCACGCCGGAGCCGGAGCGGCTGATCGAGGCCGCCGGGCGGACCTGCTACCTCTCTCTGGACAAAACGGGGGAGGACACGGCGGCGCGTTTTTCCCGGATGCTGCTGCGTTCCGGCCACCACTCGGTCTTCGAGCACGCCTCGGCCACCTTCCGCGTCCGGGGCGGTTCCCGGGCCTTCACCCACCAGCTCGTGCGCCACCGCCTGTGCGCCTTCAGCCAGCAGAGCCAGCGCTACGTGGACGAGCGCGGCTTCGGAGTGGTCAAGCCCGATTCCATCGCCGGGAATCCCGAGGCGGAAAAAATCTTCAACGAGCACATCGCGCACAGTCATGAGGCTTACGACAGATTGCGTAGGCTCTGCGGCATCCCCAAGGAGGACGCGCGCTTCGTGCTGCCCAATGCCGCGGAAAGCGAAATAGTCATCACGGCGAATTTCCGCGAATGGCGGTACATCCTGGAGCTTCGGGGCGACCACGCGGCCCAGTGGGAGATCCGGCGGTTCGCCGTTGAAGTTTTCAAGGTTCTGGTCGGGCACGCGCCGAACGTCTTCGGCGATTTCCGCCTGTCCGGCGACGGTATGTGTTTGGAGAAAGTGGACCTTATCGCTCAACATGAACGTCGTACCCGAAAAGGAAAATTACGGCGGGATTCACCCGGAGACGATTAATTAGATGAGGTCTTTGTAAAAGCGTCGCCCGTGTTTCGCCCGGCGGCGTCACGATTATTGCGGTTTCGCCGGCCGTTTTTCGCACCGCGCTCAACCGTGGGCAATAATCGCGCCGCCGCCTGGGTTGACTCCCTATAGGCTGTTTATCGGGTTATTCAAAGGTCTCTATAAATGTCTCTCCCAGGAGAAGTCGAGGTCCTGGTCGTCGGGGCCGGTCCGGCGGGGAGCCATCTGGCCCGGCGGCTGGCCGATACCGGCCGCGATGTCCTCCTCGTCGAGAAGCGGCCCGAGATAGGCAACCCGGTGCGCTGCGCCGAGGCGGTGGAGGCGGAACCGCTGCGTGTAACCTTGGGCGATCTCGAACCGGCCTGGATCGCCCAGGAAATCTACGGCGGCCGGGGCGTGGGTCCCGACGGCGACGAGGTCCGCTACGAGGGCGAAGATGTGGTCGGGTACGTGCTCAACCGGCGGCTCTTCGACCGGGGGCTGGCCCGGCTGGCGGTGGAGGCCGGCGCCCGGGTCTCGGCCCGGACACAGGCGACGGCGGTCCGGCGCGAGGGCGATTCGTGGTTGGTCACCCTCCGCGGGGACGGTGGACTGACGGACGTTCGGTGCCGGGGGTTGGCGGCCGCCGACGGCGTCGAGGGGCTGGTCTCCCGCTGGGCGGGGATCGGCAGGCCCTGGCCGCTCACGGAGCTGCACAGCGGCGCCCAGGCCCGGGTGATCGGCCTCGAGACGGAGCCGAAGCCGCTGGTGGAGTTCCACCTCGGCGAGGCCGTCGCGCCGGGGGGGTACGCCTGGTGCTTCCCCCTGGGCGGCGGCCGGGCCAACGTCGGGGTTTCCACCGACCCGTCGCGCGGGGGCGCCGAGGGCGCGAGGCTGCACCTGGAGCGGTTCCTCGCCCGGAGGATGCCGGAGGCCGGGGTGGTGGAGCTCGCGGCCGGCTCCATCCCCGCGCCGACGAAGCCGCGGAAGCTGGTCGCCGACGGCTTTCTGGCCGTGGGGGACGCGGCGGGCCATACCGAGCCGCTCTCCGGAGGCGGCATCGCCAACGCCCTCCAGGGGGCCGAGCTGGCGGCCGAGGTCCTGTCCGCCTCCCTGGCCGCGGGCGACGTCTCGGCCGGACGGCTGGAGGAGTACGCTCGACGCTGGGCGGCCACGGTGGGCCGCAGTCTGCGGCGATACGCCAGGCTCCGCCGGCTCTACCTCCGGCTCAACGACGCCGATTTCACCGAGCTGTTGCGTATCATGAACGGGCAGTTGGAGCGGTGGCGCGAGGGGAAGCGGACCTCGATGGTTTCCCTGCTCGGGGGTGTGGTGACCCGCTCACCCCGGCTTCTGGCCAAGCTGCGTTTTCTGCTCTGAATTCACGGGCGACCGGGTTTACAACCGAAGGTATTGTCTGTAAAATAGGGGGCCAGCTACGGTCGCCGACGGTGTCGGGCTCCGAGGTGGCGATGTTCCGCCGGATAACAATCGTTTTCGTCCTTTTATGCACTGTCGCGGTGGGCGAGCAGTTCGCCCTAGCCCCCGGCGACAAATTCACCGTCTCGGTTTTCTCCGAGGTCACATCCGAGGTCAGCACCGACAAGCCCTTCTCCGGGGTGTACGCGGTGGATCCCGACGGCAACATCCAGGTCCACATCCTGGGCAGCCTCCACGTCGAGGGAAAGACCCTGAAAGAGGTCCGGGAACTCTTCATGGAGGAGATGGCGCCCTACATGATCTCCCCCGACGTCACCGTAACGCTGAACTCCGCCACCCCGCGCTTCGTGTACGTGCTGGGTTACGTCGTCGGGCAACGCATGATGCAGATCGGCACCCGGGACACCGTCCTGGACTGCATCGCCCGCTGCGGTGGGGAGCTCTACGACGCCAGGCTCGACGCGGTCAAGGTCATCCGCGGCGGGCTCTCGAGCCCCGAAATCATCACGGTGGACCTCTACGCCGTCATCCACGAGGGCGATTTCAGCCAGAACATCGCCGTCCAGACCGGGGACATCATCTACGTGCCGAAGACCGCCCTCTACGAGTGGAACGAAATACTCTCCCGCATCTTCCCGTCGCTGTCGCTGGTTGATCGGACCCAGCAGATACTTTTGGACTACCAGGATCTCAACCCATAGAGGGCGGTTGGCGGGACGGGGTTTTTTTTAAAATTCCGGACCGACACTTTTTCACGGAGTAGCCAGACCCATGGGGGACGAGCCCAGGGGCGACAATTTTCTCATCCGTTTCCTGGCCCTCCTGTGGGCAGGGAAGTGGATCATCGTCTTCTGCGGTCTCTTTACCGGGATCGTCACGCTGGTCATCTGCCTCTTCCTCACGCCCATCTACTCCTCGGAGATGACGATCCTCCTCCCCGAGAAGGCGCAGACGATGACCTCGCTTCTTTCCGCTTTCGGCGGGATGAGTATCGGCGGGCTGGTGCCCACGACCGTGGACCTCCAGGCCGAGCTGATGGCCTCGCGGTCGGTGCTGGAGGAGGTGGTCGTCGAGTACGGTCTTTTGCCCGATTACTCCGAGGTTCCCTCAAACGACGACAAAACCCCCTACCTCTCCGATTTCAAGGCCAACGAGACGGCCGGCGGCAACGACTACACCTTCGAGTTCACCTCCGATGAAGGTGATTACATCGTCTACACCGGCAAAGGCCGCTACATCGGTTCCGGCAAGAATTTCGACCGCTTCGAGGCCGAAGGGCTGAACTTCGTCATGGTCTGCCACACCCCCGAGGAGGGTGAGACCTTCACCGTGACGATAAACACGCCGGAAGAGGCCGCCGCCCTGCTCAGAGACATGATAGACGTCACGCCCTCGACCGGCGACACCATCATCGTGACCGCCGAGAGCTACACGCCGGTGATGGCGCAGAACATCATCACCGCCATCGTCAACAAGTACATCGAGCGCACCGAGACCTACTACTCGGGCACCTCGGGCCAGCTCCGCTCCTTCCTGGAGAACCAGGTGAACGAGGTGCGGGCCAAGCTCGAGAACGACGCCCGCAGCCTGGCCGCCTACAGTGTGGAGCAGATGGTCTATGCACCCGATGTCGAGGTGTCCACCCTCATCGGAGAGATATCGGTCCTCGAGCAGCAGCGCCTCATGGTCAAGGTCCAGCGCCAGGTGGCCGAAAGGCTGATGGAAAGCGCCCAGACTTCGGGCACTACGATCTCGGCGGAGGCCGCGGCCGCGGCGGCCATGGGCTTTCCCGGAACCACGGCGACCTACGACGTCGCCACCTCCGCCCTCGAGACCCAGGTGGACAATCTGCGGTTACACCTTGCCCAGCTTCAGACCCACTACACCGAGGAGCACCCCCTGGTCAAGGAAGCCGAGGCGTCCCTGCGCACGGCGGAGGAGGAGCTGCGGGACAAGAGGCTGCGCAACATGAACAAACAGCTCGACGAGCTGCGCACCACGGAGCTTTCACTCCAACGGGAGATTGACAACATCAAGGACTTTTTGCGCAATCAACCCCCGAAGTTCGTCGAGTACGCGCAGCTCAAGCTGGAGATAGCGGGGTACGGCGAGCTCTACAAGTACCTCTTGGCCCAGTTCGAGCAGGCCCGTCTCGAGGAGCAGCGCACCCTGGCCAACCGCGACGTCCCGCGTATCGTCTCCGCGGCGAGCTACGACTCGAGGCCTGCGCGGCCGCGGAAGGTCATCTACACGCTCATCGTCGGTTTCATCGGCGGTTTGATCGGCATCGGCCTCGTCCTCGGCCGCCACTATCTGCGGCGCACCGAGTTCGTGGACCGTCTGAAGGCGGAGGCGTCCGAACGGGCGCCTCGGCGCAGAAAGAAGGGACGCCGTGGTCGCGGTGAGGATGATTAGCGCGTAATGGTCGCCCGCGGGGCGGCCGTTTTTAACACCCGCCACGCCCCCCGTGGAGACCTCCGAGCCCTTCTCGTTCGACTGGGGATAACCGATGGACAAGGTGGAAGAGGACCTGACCCGGGCACAGCTTTGGGCGCTCGAGCTCTACCAGAGGCAACTCCTGCGGACGACCCGGCGTCTCCGGGAGCTGCCGGAGGAGGAATCGTCGCTCCGGCGGCGGCTCGAGGAGTCGGAGAAGGGCCTGAAAGACCTCGAGGGGGAGCTCAAGACGAAACAGATGGAGCAGAAGCACCTGGAGATGGACGCGGACGGCGTCAAGGAGAGACGGACGCGACATCAGCAGCAGCTCCTTACGGCCAAGGACAACCGGGAGTACAAGACCCTCCTGGAGGAGATCGAACTGGAGAAGGGGCGGCAGTCAGAGGTGGAGGACCGCATTCTGGAGCTGATGGAGGGTATCGAGGAGCTGTTCCCCCGGGTGCGGGAGGCCCGCGCCGAGAGTGAGCGAACGGTGTCCGAGGCGCAAAGCGCCCTGGCGGCCGTAGCCGTCGAGGGGGAGAACCTCAGGAAACGTTTGGCCAAGCTCGGGAAGGAGAGGACGGCCCTGGTCGAGCGCCTGAACCCCGTCGGTCGGCGCATTTTCGACAAGCTCTCCGCCCAACCGCACGTCTGTGCCCTGGTGGACGGCGCCATCTGCGCCTCCTGCCACATGGAGGTGCCGACTCAGACGCAGAGCGAGATACGCTCTGGCAGCCTGAAGAGCTGCGAGTCCTGCTCCGCCGTCCTTTTCACCGAGGAGCAGGCCTCGGTGGCCCGGACCATGGCCCGCAACCTCGGGTTCACGCCCGACGACGGACGAGGATAAACCGACGTGGAACCGGTCATCGTCGTTAACGGGGGCGCCTGGAGCATCCCTCCGGACCAGTGGCCGGCCCACCGCGAGGGCTGCCTGCGGGCCGCCCGGACCGGGTACGCCGAGCTGAGCCGCGGCGCCTGCGCCCTGGACGCCGTGGTGGCGGCGGTGTGCGTGCTGGAGGACGATCCGACTTTCGACGCCGGGGTGGGATCGGTCCTGGGACGGGACGGCTACCCCGAGCTGGATTCGGGAATCATGGACGGGTCCACTCTCCGCTTCGGCGGGGTGGTGGGCGTCCGCCGGTTCGCCAACCCCATCCGCATCGCCAGGGCCGTGCTGGAGAACGGGAAGCACTGCCTTCTGGCCGGCGAGGGGGCCGAGCTCTTCGCCCGGGAGCTGGGCTTCCCGGAGTGCGAACCCGAGGCCCTCATCCTGGACCGTGAGCGGATCAATTGGAACCGGTACCGGTCCGAGGGATTCGACCTCGCCGAGAAGTTCGAGAAGCCGAAGGACACGGCGGGGGCCGTCGTCCTGGACTCGAGGGGCGACCTGGCGGTGGGCAATTCGACGGGCGGCGTCTCTTTCAAACACCCGGGGAGAATCGGTGATTCGGCCCTGCCCGGCTGCGGTCTTTACGCCGACAACCGGTACGGCGCCTGCTGCTGCACCGGTTGGGGGGAGCAGATAATGCGCCTGGTCCTGGCCAAGGGGGCGGTGGACGACCTCGGACGGGGTCTGGCGCCCGAGGAGGCCGCCCGTTCCGCCCTGGACAGGCTGAGCCGATTCGAGCGCGGTCGAGGCGGCCTGATCGTCCTCGCCCCGGACGGCGGGACCGCGGCCCTCTTCAACACGCCCCGCATGGCCTGGGCCTCGGTCGGACCCCGGGGCGAGCGGACGGCGGAATAGCCGTGACGACCGACGCGGTTCCGAGACAAAGCGCACGCGGCATCGAACGGCTGCTCCCGTGGCTCGCGGCGTCGGTCGCGCTGGTTCTCTACCTCGTCACTCTGGCCCCCGGGCTGGTCGCCGGAGACGCCGGAGAGCTGCAGACCGCCGTGGCGAGCCTCGGCGTGGCCCACCCCACCGGCTACCCCCTGTACCTCCAGACGGGCCTCCTTTTCCTCGCCCTGGGCGGGGCGTGGGGGCTCAACCTTTTCTCGGCGTTGGCCATGGCTCTGGCCGCGGGGCTGGCCGTGCGCCTGGGCCTCCGCCTGACCGGGTCCGCGGTCGCCGCGGTCTTCGTCGGCGTGCTGGTGATTTTCGGCCAGCAGGCCTGGCTCGAGGCGCTCTCCGCCGAGGTGTACGCCCTCTCCCTCGCTCTCCAGCTCGTCTGTCTGAACCTGGCCCTCGAGCTGCGCGGGGCGGCGGGGTCCGCCGGAACGGTAAAGGGGGATTCGAAGCCTGACTCCCGCTTCTTCCCGCTCCTGGCGCTGGCCTACGGCCTGTCGCTGGCCCATCACCTGTCGGCCCTGTTCCTCCTGCCCGCCCTCCTGGTCCTCGTACCGTGGCGGGACCTGGAGCCACGTTCGGGGGCCCTGGCGGCCGCCGCCTTTCTCCTCGGGCTCTCGGCCTATCTCTACCTGCCGCTCCGGGCGGCGTCTACCTCCGCGGTGAACTGGGGGGATCCGCGGACACTGGGGGCGCTCCTTGCGCACCTGCGGGGCGGCGATTACGGGACGGCCCTCTTCAGCGGCACGGCGACCGGTTATCTGGCGCGCCTCGGCCGCCTGGCCCTGCTGTTGGTGATGGAGCGGGGCTGGCTGATTCTGGTCCCCATCCTCCTCGGGCTGGTCTTCTGTTTCGTGGAGCGCCCGCGCTGGGCCGCGGCCCTAATCTCCTGGGTTGCGGTGGGCCTCTTTCTCACCGCCGGGTACGCCAAACCGGACGTTGACGCCTACCTTCTGGGACCCGCGGCGGCCCTGGCCCTTCTGGCCGGGCTCGGTCTCGCCCGGGCCCAGAGGCGGTTCAAGGACCGCTGGCTGGGCCGGTCCATGCCGCTCTTGCCCGTCGCCGTGGCCGGGGTTCTGTTTGCCTACCACGCGGGGCACGCGCGCGCGGGAGACAGGCTGGCGGAGCGGTTCGCCGCCGATGTCCTCCGCGTCGCCCCCCCCGGTTCCCAGCTCCTGGCCCGCACCGACGACCTCTTCGGCGCCCTGGCCCTGCACGAAACCGCCGACCTCCGCCCAGACGTGGAGCCACTCTTCCGCTTCCTCCGTCGGACGCAGGCGGAGTACGGGGACGATTTTCTCATCCCCGCACTCCGGGCGCACCGCCCGGTAACCGGGCTCGTGCCCGAGGGGCTGCCGGACAGAGGGCTACAGCCGACCGGCCTGGGGTACCGTTACCCATCCGTCGTCGAGGGGGCGACGGTGAGCGCCCTCGAGTATCTGGAACGGCGTCCCGGGGTTTACCCCGACGTTGCCTCGCGGAACCTGGCCCTCCAGTACCCGCTCTCGCGGCTGTCCCACGCGCTGGGCGCCGGTTTCCCGGGGTGCGCCGCGGGTCAACTGGCCCTAGCCGACCTCGTCGCCGGAAAGAACTGGCAACCGCGGGCCAGGCTGGCCGAAACCCTCGACGCGCTGGGGTTGGACCGTCTGGCCCTCGGTCACTATGAGGCGGCGGTTTCGCTCTCCGCCGACGACGCGGCGCTCCTGGCCAACGCCGGTGCCCTGGCGGCGGAGCTGGGCGACGACGAGCGGGCCGTGGATTTCCTGAAGCGGGCGCGGGAGCTCTCCGGTCCGTCGGCCCTCGCGGCCGGGGAGAACCTGGCCCTCTTCTACGAATCGAAGGGATACCTGGGCGAGGCGGAGCGCGCCTGGCGGTGGCTCGTGGAGCGGATGCCCGATGAGGCCGGGGTCCACTCCAACCTGGCCGCGAACCTCGTGCGGCAGGAGCGGATGGGCGAGGCGGAGACCGCCTACCGCCGGGCTCTGGAGCTCGATCCCGCCCACCTCGAGGCGCTGACCGGCCTGGCCGCCATTCTCTTGAGCGAGGGTCGTCTCGACGAGGCCGAAACGCCGCTGAACGAGGCGCGGCGCATCGCCCCGGGGGCGGCGGTGGTCGGATACGATCTGGGGCTCCTCCACCAGGCGAGGGGCGAGCTGGACCTCGCGGCGGCCCGCTTCGCCGACGCGTTCCGCGCCGATCCCTCCATGACTCAGGCGCTTTTAAACCAGGCCGTCTGCACCCACGAGGCCGGTCGCTACGACGAGGCCGAGGAGCTGTACCATCGCTGCCTGGTCCTCATGCCCGACGAGCCGGAGGTTTACTTTCACTTCGCCAGGCTCGTCGAGCTCTCGCCGATGGGGGCGGCGGACGCGGCGATTCTGTACCGGGAGTTCCTCCGCCTGGCCGGACCTCGGACCCCCGGTGATCAGAAGGCGTTCGCCGAGGCGCGTCTGGCGTATTTTAATGAGACTGACATTCAATAAGAATAGTTCTTGACATTCACCAGACGGGGTGCTAGATTTTCCTTGTGTTACCTGTCGGCTTCTCCGACGGGGCTAACGATTTTGCGAACCAACAACATCCGGAGGAAATGTATGAAGAAGCTCGTGCTATTGCTGCTTGTTGCCGTTGCGGCCTTCGCCGCCAACAGCCTGGTTACCTCCGGCATCCCGTTCAACACTCATCCTCAGCCCCCGGCCGAGTATGAGTTCTACTGGGATGACGGGATTATGTCCAGCGGTTGGATCTGGTTCACCGGCGGCAACTACTGGGGCGTGCAGTTCGACGAGGTCAAGACCGGCGGATCTACCGGTACGGTAAACACTTACGGTGCCGTGACCTATCCTGGTTGGCCGGACACCCCCTTCCAGGGCACCAACCTCCACACCTTCTCGGACCTGGGCGGCTACCCGGGCACAGACCTGGGGTTTGAGAACTTGATGTTCACCGCGGGCGGCGTTTTCCAGTGGATAGATTCCGATCCCGTCATTGATGTGACCGACGCCGTCTTCTACATCGCCTTCCAGCAGGTCGGGAACTACCCGCAGGCCGACTCGATAGGCGTGGACGCCGTGGCCGGGACGCACGACTGGACCGGCTACCAGGGCTCCTGGGCCCCTTCGACCGCCTTCGGCGACTTCATGCTCCGTTGCTACTGGGATGAGGTTGCCGTCAATGAGACCACCTGGGGCGCCGTCAAGGCCCTGTACTAGACACATCCGGTACCTACGGGCGGCTCTCGGAGCCGCCCTTTTTTTATGGATAGCGGGCCGGGTACGGTGAGCGGAGAGTCGGGGAGGCGGGTCATACCGCTCCAGGCGGTGGACGATTCACCGGTTGGCTCGGAATCGGAGCAAGGCCTTTTTTATTCTGAAACGGGAGTCAGAACGTGTTAAATATTATAGGTGAGGGTGTTCTTTTACCCTGTTCAAGATTCTTGTCACACACCAAGGGGGAACAATGAGAAAGGCGTTTTGGCTCATTTTTTCTCGCCACGGCGGCCCTGACCGCCAACACCGTGGCGACCACCGGCATCTGCCTCAACGCCCATTCCCAGCCGCCGGAGGAGTTCGAGTTCTACCGAGACGACGGCATCATGTCCAGCGGTTGGGTCCGGTTCACCGGCGGCGACTACCGGGCCGTGCAGTTCGACGATGTTAAGAACGACGGGAGACCCGGCGTGGTCACTCTCTACGGTGCATGCACCTACACCGGTTGACCCGACGGTTCCTCCCAGGGCGTTGACATGCACACCTTCGATGACCTCGGCGGCTATCCCGGTGATGACCCGTGGTGGGGTCTTCTCCAGTTCACCCAGGGCGGCGTGTACCAGTGTGTGGATGTAATCCCACCGCAGTCGGTACCAGGTGTTTTCTACATCTCCCAGCAGATAGGCAACTACCCTTCGACCGACGCGATGGTCGTGGACTCCGTGGCCGGGACGCACAACTGGACCGGCTGCCGGGGCTCCTGTCCCCGACGACCCTCTTCGGGGACTTCCTGCTGCGCTGCTGCTCCGACGATGAAAATCCGAACGTCGAGGACATTATTTGCGGTCGGGGGAAGGCTCTGTACTGAGTCTTGGCGAGAACGGGGAGCGGTCGCAAACCGCCCCCCCGGCTGCATCTTGGACGGAACATCTTGCCGGTGTCCATTTTATGTGCTATGAAACTGTGTCGGAAAGGAATAAACTTGTAATATCAACTACAGGAGGAGGATGTCATGCGAAAGGTGTTCATTGCCATCGTCGTGCTGGTCATGGGCGCCTCGGCATATCCCCCGGCGCTGTCCACTACCGGACCGGCCTTTAACGCCCACCCAGGCCCGCCGACGGAGTACGAGTTCTACTGGGACGACGGCATCGTGAGTAGCTGCTGGGTCTGGTTCACCGCCGGGAACTACTGGGCCGTTAAATTCGACCAGGCGAAGACCGGCGGCGCTGATGGCTACGTCACTAAATATGGCGCTGTGGCCTATCCAGACTGGCCGGACTCGACGTATCAGGGTTGCTACATGCACACCTTTGAGGACGTGGGCGGCTATCCGGGGAGCAGCCTCGACAACGAATACCTGGGGTTCACCCAGGGTGGAGTCTTCGAGTGGGTTTATCCCGGCAGCCCGGTCTTTGTGGATGGTGGTGTCTTCTACATCGCCTTCCGGCAGTTTGGGAATTACCCGTATACAGACGCCATTGGTGTGGACGCCGTGGCCGGGACGCACAACTGGACCGGCTACCAGGGCTCCTGGGCCCCGTCAACCGCCTTCAGTGATTTCATGATCCGTTGCTACTGGAACGATGAGATACCAGAAGATGACAGCTCACCATATGTGACCGGCATGGATCCCGCCGACGGCGCCGAGGACGTGCCCGTGGACACGACGATCGTCTTCCACGTGGTGGACGACATCTCCGGGGTGGACGTGGCGACCATCGAGTTCACCGTGGAGGACGCCTCGAAGAACGTCCACAGCTTCGCCCTGGCCTTCAACATCGGTGGCCTCTCCCCGATCCGTGTGATATCGGGAACTCTATACATAGACGATGACGACCTCAACGACGTGGTTTGTATCTTTTTCCCTGACGACGACCTGCCTGAAGGTGAAACTATTACTTGCACCGTGGATGGTACACTGGCTGATTGTTGTGGTAATAGGATGGGTGAGGATTTCGTCTGGACCTTTACTACCAAGGATTACCAGTCGGTGGAAGACACCACCTGGGGGCGGGTGAAGGCGCTGTACTAGGGCGCGTGGAGATCGGGGGCGGTCGCCAAACCGCCTTCCCGGCTGCGCCTTGGACAAAACATCTTGCCAGTGTCCATTTTATGTGCTATAAAAGTATGTCGGAAGGGAATAAATTTGTCCTTTCAACTACAGGAGGAGGATCTCATGCGAAAGGTGTTCATTGCCATCGTCGTGCTGGTCATGGGTGCCGCGGCGTATCCCCTGACGCTGTCCACCACCGGACCGGCCTTTAACGCCCACCCAGGTCCGCCGGCGGAGTACGAGTTCTACTGGGACGACGGCACTTTGAGCAGCGGCTGGGTTTGGATGACCGCCGGGAACTACTGGGCGGTGGATTTCGACGACGAGAAGACCGGCGGGATCACCGACGGTGTGGTCAACACCTACGGGGCCGCGACCTACCCCGGCTGGCCCGACAGCACCTACCAGGGCTGCTACATGCACGTGCTCGGCGACGACGGGGGGTATCCCGGCGCGGACCTCGACCGCACCTACCTCGGGTTCACCAATCCAGGCTCCTTCGAGTGGCTTGACGCCGGCGTCGCCCTGACCACCAGCACCTTCTACATCGCCTTCGAACAGGTCGGCGGTTACCCGAACTGCGACTCGATGGGCGTTGACGCGTCCAGCGGCTCGCACAACTGGACCGGTTACCAGGGCTCCTGGGGTAACAGCACGTCTTTCGGTGACTTCATGCTCCGCTGCTACTGGGATGGCGAACCCATCGAGGACTTCCAGCCGCCCGAGGTGACCGGCATGGACCCCGATGACGGCGAGGTTGGCGTGTCCGTGGAGACGACGATCGTCTTCCACGTGGTGGACGACATCTCCGGGGTGGACGTGGCGACCATCGAGCTCACCGTGGAGGACACCTCGTTGAACATCCACAGCTTCGCAGTGGCCTTGAGCGCCGGCGGTCTCTCCCCGGCCGGCGTGATATCGGGGGTCATGTACATTGACGACACGGACCCCCTCGACGTCGTCTGCACCTTCACCCCCGACGACGACCTGCCCTATACCGACACCATCACCTGCACCGTGGCCGCCGGCCTGGCCGACGAACGGGGCAACGAAACCAGCCAGGACGTCGTCTGGGATTTCTCGACCGAGGACGTCGGAGTGAAAAACAGCACCTGGGGCGAGATCAAGGCGCTCTACTAGCACCCGCTGGCGGGACGGGGGCGGTTGCCAAACCGCCCCTAACTACGTCCTGGATGGCACACCTTGCCCGACTTCTTTTTTTATGCTATAAATAACGTGCATTTTCATAAAACTTTCGATTTCAGACACGGGGGAGGATGTCATGCGAAAGATGTTTCTTTTCATCTTCGTGTTAGTCACGGGAGTCGCGGCTTCGTGGCTGGCCGTGTCCGCCACCGGGCCGCCCGTCAACTCCCACCCCGATCCGCCGGCGGAGTACGAGTTCTACTGGGACGACGGCACCTTAAGCTATTTTTGGTGCTGGTACACCGGCGGCAACTACTGGGCCGTTCAGTTCGACGACGAGAAGACCGGCGGGGTCGCCGACGGCACGGTCACCGCGTACGGAGCCGCGACTTACCCCGATTGGCCCGACAGCACCTACCAGGGCTGCTACATGCACGTCTTCGATGACGTGAGCGGCTATCCCGGCGCGGACCTCGACCACGCCTATCTCGGGTTCACCGATCCAGGCTCCTTCGAGTGGATTGACGCCGCCGTCGCCCTGTCCACCAGTATCTTCTACATCGCCTTCGAGCAGTTCGGCGATTACCCGTATTGCGACTCGGTGGGCGTGGACGCCGAGGCCGGCACGCACAACTGGACCGGCTACCTGGGAGACTGGTCCCCGATGGACCTCTTCGGCGACTTCATGCTCCGCTGCTACTGGGAGGACGACACCGTCGAGGACTACCTCCCGCCAGAGGTGACCGGCATGAATCCCGCCGACGGCGCCGGGGACGTGCCCGCGGAAACGACGATCACCTTTCACGTGGTGGACGACATCTCCGGGGTGGACGTGGCGACCATCGAGTTCACCGTGGAGGACACATCGAGGAACATCCACAGTTTCGCCCTGGCCTTCAGCGTCGGAGGCCTCTCCCCGACCGGCTTAATATCGGGGGTCCTGTACATTGACGATACGGACCCCCTCGACGTCGCCTGCACCTTCACCCCCGACTCGGACCTGCCCTACGCCGACGTCATCACCTGCACCGTGGCCGCCGGTCTGGCCGACATACTTGGCAACGAAACAGACCATGACGTAGTCTGGGATTTCACGACCGAGGGCGAACCCGTCGAGGACTTCAGCCCGCCCGAGGTGACCGGCATGAACCCCGCCGACGGCGCCGAGGACGTGCCCGTGGAGACGACGATCGTCTTTCACGTGTGGGACGACTTTTCCGGGGTGGACGTCGCGACCATCGAGTTCACCGTGGAGGACACATCGAGGAACATCCACAGTTTCGCCCCGACCTTCAGCGTCGGCGGCCTTTCCCCGACCGGCGTGATATCGGGGGTCCTGCACGTTGACGACATAGACCCCCTCGACGTCGTCTGCAAATTCACTCCCGACGACGACCTGCCCTATACCGACACCATCACCTGCACCGTGGCCGCCGGCCTGGCCGACGCGCTGGGCAACGAAACCCACAATGACATCGTCTGGGATTTCTCGACCGAGGACGTCGGGGTGAAAAACAGCACCTGGGGCGAGATCAAGGCGCTCTACTAGCACCCGCGGGCGGGGCGGGGGCGGTTTTGACGAACTGGGGTGTGTGAAGGCGCTGTACCGATTCTCGTTGGATAAAAAAACGGGCGGCCGAGCGGCCGCCTTTTTTATTGCTTGGAAAATTGAACGCCGGGACGTTATACTATAAATGAGGATATCCTTAGGCTAGTATCCTTCGAACTACTGATTGACGAGGAGTGGTGATGAAAAAGCTTTTCTGGATACTGTTTCTCGCCGCGGCGACCCTGGCCGCCAACGCCGTGCAGACCGTCAGCGCCCCCCCGAACGCCCATCCCCAGCCCCCCACGGAGTACGAGTTCTACTGGGACGACGGCATTATGAGCAGCGGCTGGTGCTGGTACACCGGCGGCGGCAACTACTGGGCCGTGCAGTTCGACGATGTCAAAACCGGCGGCGAGCCCGGCGTGATCAACCTCTACGGTGTTTACTCCTATTCGTCGGGCTGGCCGGATGGGTCGGGCCAGGGCTGCTACATGCACACCTTCGGGGACCTGGGCGGCTATCCGGGCGGCGAGCTGGACCGCACCTACTGCCCGCTCGAGATCAGCGGATTCGAGTGGACACCCCCGGAGACCGATCCCCTCAACGTGACCACCGGCACCTTCTACATCGCCTTCGAGCAGATAGGTAGCTACTCGAACTGCGATTCAATCTACGTGGACGGCGCGGCCGGTACGCACAACTGGACCGGCTACCAGGACTCCTGGGCCCCCACCACCATGTTCGGTGACTTCATGCTCCGCTGCTACTGGGAGGACGGGCTGCCCGCCGTCGAGGAGATCACCTGGGGGCGGGTTAAGGCGTTGTACTAGAAGATTTTTCAAACTGGATGAGGAGCGGCCGCGGTCGTCCCTCTTCTTGCACCCGGAGAGAAAATGTAGTATTTTATAAGTCGTGTTGGGAAAGTGGGGGCACATGAAACGACTGCTTTTGTTGTTCGTCGTAGCGCCATGCCTGGCCTTCAACGCCTTAACCACCACCGGACCCGCCTGTAACGCCCACCCCGGCCCGCCGACGGAATACGAGTTCTACTGGGACGACGGCATCCTGACCAGCGGGTGGTGCTGGTGGACCGGCGGCGACATGTGGGCCGTCCAGTTCGACGACCAGAAGACCGGCGGTGTCGCCGACGCCCTGGTCACCGCCTACGGGGCCGTGACATACCCGAACTGGCCCGACGGCACCTACCAGGGCTGCTACATGCATGTCTTCGACGACGACGGGGGGTATCCCGGCGTGGACCTCGACCGGACTTATATGGGATTCGATGAGCCGGGCTACATGGAGTGGCTCGACACCGCCGTCCCCCTGTCCACCAGCACCTTCTACGTCGCCTTCGAGCAGTTCGGCGACTATCCAAATTGTGATTCGATGGGCGTGGACGCGGTATCCGGTACGCATGACTGGACGGGTTACCAGGGCTCCTGGGGCAGAACCACACTCTTCGGCGACTTCATGCTCCGTTGCTACTGGGAGGACGACCCCGGCGAGGACTTCCGTCCGCCCGAGGTGACCGACATGGACCCCGAGGACGGCGCCGAGGGCGTGCCCGTGGGCATGATAATCACATTCCACGTGGTGGACGACATCTCCGGGGTGGACGTGGCGACCATCGAGTTCACCGTCGAGGACACCTCGAAGAAAGTCCACGGCTTCGCCCTGGCCTTCAGTACCGACGGCCCCTCGCCGACCGGCGTGATATCGGGGGACCTGTACATTGACGACACGGACCCCCTCGACGTTGTCTGCACCTTCATGCCCGATGTGGACCTGCCCTACGCCGACGTCATCACCTGCACCGTGGCCGCCGGCCTGGCCGACGCGTTTGGCAACGAAACCCGCCACGACATCGTTTGGAGCTTCGGAACCGAGGACAATCCGGGAGTGGAGAACTGCACCTGGGGCGAAATCAAGGCGCTGTACTGACCCGCGGAACGCGTCGAAAAAGCATCCCTTCCGGGGATGCTTTCGGTTTGGTGGCGGAGAAGGGACTCGAACCCTTGACTCCACGGATATGAGCCGTGTGCTCTAACCGGCTGAGCTACTCCGCCCCAAGCTTGAAGCTTGACACAATTCCGCGGATAGAGGTTGCTGGACTCCTTTTACCTGTTCCCGCGAGCGAACCCCGGTAAACTGATTGAAGTATATTTAAGCTTGAAGCTTGACACAGTACCGCGGGGAGAGGTTTCTAGACTTCGTTCGTCCGTTCCCGCGAGCAATACCCTTTACACTAACCCACGTTATTGATTGAGCTTGAAGCTCGACACCGCCCCGCAGCAGGCGGCATTATACCGCCAAATCCGCCCCCAAGGCAACCCTAGTCGCCGCGCGGCTTCCAGGTGACCGCCCGCCGGCCCGTCCAATACCTCAGCACCCCGACGAGCTGCGCCGCGAAGAGGTTCACCGCGAAAAAAGGCGCACAGATTATCCCCGGCAGCCGGTTGCGGCCGATCCACCCCACCAGGACCAGGAGGTAGAAAAGCGCCTGGGCCAGGGCCAGCCAGAGGTAGAACCCCCCGGCGAAGGCCGCTGCGATCCCCGCCCCCAGCATGGCCAGCACCGCGAAGGGTGTCGCCTCGCGCAGCTTTTTCCGTAAAAAGACGTGCAGGTGGTAGAAGAAATGCCCCCGGCGCGGCAGGACGCGAGGGATGTACCGGAAGACGCTCATCCGCAGCACGGTCAACCGCACGTCGCGCTTGAACTCGTTCTCCAGCCGGGTCTGGGTGTACTCCCAGCCCTTGACCCTCGGGTTTTCCAGGGTGCGCCTGCCCTGGGCCCAGGCGGCCACGGTGAGGAGCATGTCCGGCGAGACCTCGGGCGGCGACGGCCGGTAAAGCTCACGCCGCAGTGCCATGTGTCCACCCTGGACGAAGAGGCAGGTCTTGATCTGCCCCTCCCACACCTTGACCCGGTCCTCGAAGCGCCGCAGGAAGCTGTTGCCGAAGGCGATGCCGGTTTCCTCGCCCTCGGGCGGCCGCTGGACCAGGTCGCCGCCCACGCACCCCACCTCGGGGTCGGCGAAGAGCTCCGCAAAACCCTTCAGCGAGTCGCGCTCTAAGCGCACGTTGGCGTCGGAGTAAACGATTATCTCGCCCCGGCAGGTCGGCGAGAGCGCGTTCATCACGTAGGTCTTGCCCCGGTTCTCGGGAAAAATCTCGATTCTGAAGCACGGGTATCCCGGCCTCGGCTCGACTATGCCCTTCTCCTCCAGGCAGGCGAGGGCGACTTCCGCGGTGCCGTCGCCGGAACCGTCGTCGGCGATGAGAACCTCGAGCTTGTCCGCCGGGTAATCCAGGGCGAGGATGTTTTCGATCTTCGCCCGGATGTTGCCCGCCTCGTTGTGGCAGGGGATGAAGACGGTGAAGGTGGGCCGGTAATCCGGGTCGCCCTTGGGGAGGCGGCGGATGATTTTCGCGAGGAAAGCCAGGAGGAGGGGGTAGGCGAAGTAGATAAAAGCCATCACCCCGAAGGCTACCCAGAAGATGATTATCGCCGCCGGCATCGCTTTAATCCCCGTTCGGAGAAACGTCGGGAGTGGGATTATAGCGGACCGGGGTCCCGAGGTAAAGCTTTGGGGGTTTGTCCCGGACCGTCCCGGGAAGCTATACTTGGGGCGCCCCAGAGCCCCGGCGGACGATGCCCCTCGCGCTCCTCGCTCTTTTGATTCTCGTCGCCGCCGCGCCGGCCGCGGAGGCCCCGCTTACCTGCGAGCCCGACGAGTCCGGGGGTGTCCCCATCCTCATGTACCACCACGTCTCCGCCGCGCTGGACACGATCTACAACGTGCCGCCGGCGGTTTTTTTTAACCAGCTCCTCCAGCTCTACGAGGCGGGCTTCGTCCTTATCTCGCTCTCGGATTACTACGAGGACGCGTTCCTGGTCCCCGCCGGTCGCAAGCCGCTCATCCTCACCTTCGACGACGGTTTTCCCGATAACTTCCGCCTCCTCCCGGACGGCTCGATAGACCCCGACTGCGCCGTGGGCGTCATCGAGGGTTTCGCCCGGGAGCACCCCGACTTCGGGCACACCGCGCTATTCTTCCTCAACGCCGGCGTGTGGGTCGTCCCCTTCGGCGACGCGGCCACGGCGGGGGAGAAGCTCCTGTGGCTCGTGGAGAACGGTTACGAGGTCGGCAACCACACCTCGGACCACGTGAACCTGCGCCACTGTGATTCTTACCAGGTGCGGCGGCAGATCGGCCTCTGCCAGGCGGCGCTCTACGACCTGTGCCCCGAGCTCGAGGGGCGTGTCCGCTTCTTCGCCTACCCCTACGGCCGGACGCCCAGGGAACCCGGGAGCTTCGAGGCCGTCGAGGCCGGCAGCTTCGACGGGGTGGACTATCGGATGGACCTCGCCTTCGTGACTTGGGACAACCCGGCGCCCAGCCCCGCCGACCCGACCTTCCTGCAGCAGCGCCTCTCAATGCCCCGCATCGAGATGCACACGCGCGAGGGCGGCAACGGCCACACCCCGCGCTGGCTGGCGAACCACGAAGGCCTCTACGTCTCCGACGGCATCCCGGGCAGCCTCCCGGAGTGAGCCCCTCATTGGATGTACCCCACCGCCCGCAACTGCTCCAAGTGTTCCGGATCCACCGGCCCCACGTCGCCCCCCGTCCCGTAGTGTTCGATCAATTCCGCGTTGCGCTCATGCCATCCGCTGATGAGCGCCTTGAGTTCGGCCACCAGATCCGGGTTATCATCGGCCACATTCTCCCGGTTTGAGTAGTAGTCCAGGTAGAGCTCCTCAATGTCGTCATCATAGTTCACGAAGAGCGCGGCTTCATCGCGGACGACGAAGTCGGAGCGGACGTGTTCGTCCTCCTCGTTCATACATCGCTGGGCGAAGACGGGCCGTTCCTCGAAAGAAGAGGTGATGAGCGATCGGCCGTTGATCGTCGTCTCGTCGTACGCGACCCCTAAGCCGTTGGCGAGAGTAGCGTAGACGTCGGCCAGCCCCACCGGTCGGGTGAAGTGTCCCCCGCCCTCGAACCTGCCGGGCCAGTAAATGACCAGGGGTACGTGGGTAAGTTCGTGTTGCAGGTTGACGTTGAAGTGCTCGATCATGCCGTGTTCGGCGAACTCCTCCCCGTGGTCGGCCAGGAAGATGAAGACCGTGTTTTCCCACGAGCCCCGGTCGTCGAGGACATCCAACGCCCGGCCCAGGACCTCGTCCACCATCCGCACCTCGGCCTCGTACAGTTGCTTGAGCCGCGCCACGTCCTCTTCGGTCAGCTCGTCCCTGTGATCGAGGAAGTCCCCGCTGTTCTCAGCGTACGGACCCTCGTAACCATCCTTCGGCAGGAAACGCTTCGGGGGGCGGTAGGGCGCATGGGGGTCGTATAGGTGGAGGTAGACGAAGTCTCCGCCCCGCGAATCGAGCGAGCGGAGCAAGTCCAGGGAGGCCTCGAAACCCAGGTTGGTCAGGCGCTCATAGTCGAGCGCACACAGAATACGATTCAATCCGAAGGCGGCCGAATCGTAGAGGGACCGACCGTGCTCCAGGAAGCCCTGCCCGTAAAAGTACAAAGTTTGGAGGCCGTAGTGGTCGAAACCCCTGCTGATGCCCAGTTCCGGCGTCAACAGGGGGTTGGCCATCATGCACCACGTGCGGTAGCCGCGGCGGGAGAGCTGCTCGGGCAGGTAGGGCAGACTCGGGGGGAATGCTCCGACGGAATCCATCCCGCTCACCTCGGGCGCCAGGCCGGTGAAGAGCGCGACGACACCGGGGATGGTCCAGCTCGAGGGGGCGAAGCAGCGGTCGAAGGTGACCCCGCGGGCGGCGAGCCGCTCCAGGTTGGGCATCGGTACGGCGCCTCCGTAGAGCGAACTGACGTCGGCCCGGAGGGCGTCGGAGAGGAAGACGACCACATTGGGGCCGGGCGGTGTGCGGTTATCGCGATCCGCCGGGAAGAAGGTGGAAGGAAAGATAAAGCAGAAGGCGAACCAGAGGACTGCCGAGGTGGCCAGGACCCAACCGGCCCACCGGGAAATACCCTCTACGAGCTCGGGCAGTCGCAGTGCGAAATAAACGAAGCCGGCTCCCATCGCCAGATTGACGACGTAACCGACGGTGAAAATACACTGAAGGTGGTCCCGTTCCCAAAATACGGGCAGGCCCAGAACGGCGAAGGCGACGACGCCCACCGCGATCACGCCGACTCGACGCCGATTTTTCTCGTCGAGGCCGATGAGGCCGGTAACGAGCGTCATCAGAGCGCCGAGGACGAGGTTGACGGCGAGGCCGACCGCCGGGTAGAAGAAGAGCGCGGCGGAAAGGTTCCGCAGAACGCCCCAGAAGCCGTTGACGATAGGATTCCAGCCCTGGAGTGTACCGGTGGCGACCCAGTCGGAAACGTAGAAGTAGACCAGGAAGATGTAACCGCCCAACGCACCCAGAAGCGCCATGCGCCAACTTCCGTGCAAAACCTTGTCGAACCGTATCCTTTTTTCCACGGCAACCTCTACTGTAGATAGCCCAGGGAGCGCAGCTTCTCCAATTGGGCGGGGTCCACGGTCCCCCCGGCCCTCACCGCGCCGAGGCGCTCGGAGAGCGCGTCATTCTCGGAGTGCCACTCGTCCAACAGAAGCTCCATCCGCTCCGCCAGCTCCCGGTGCCCGATCAGCGCGTTCCCGGTGTGGTCGGGGTAGTCCAGGTACAGCTCGCGGACGCCCGACGTCCGGTTGACGAAGAGCGCGACCCCCCCGCGAACCACGAAGTCGGAATCGAAGGACCGGCCGCATTCGTCCAGGCAGCGCTGGGCGAAAACCGCGCGGTCCCGCGGGACGGGCTCGAAGAGGCTCCGGCCGTCGCCCGGTTCCATCTCGCCTTCCAGGCCCAGACCATCTAAGACGGTGGGGAAAAGGTCGCAGAGCGAGACCGTCCCGGTGACCCTTCCCCCGCCATCGAGCCTGCCGGGCCAGTACACGACCAGCGGCACGTGGGTCAGCTCGTGCTGGAGGTTTACCCCTGAGTGCGTCAGCCCGCCGTGCTCCATGAACTCCTCCCCGTGGTCGGAAAGGAAAATGAACGCGGTGTTCTCCCACAGCCCCCGGTCGTCGGCGATGTCCAGCGCCCGCCCGAGGAACTCGTCCACCAGCCGCACCTCGCCCTCGTAGAGCCGCTTGAGCTGGGCCAGGTCCTCCCCGGTCAGCTCATCGGCGTGGTCGCGGAAGTCCAGGCTCTCCTCTTCGTATCGCCCCTCGTAGCCCGTTTCCGGGAGTAAACGCTCCGGCGGGCGGTAGGGGGCGTGGGGGTCGAAGAGGTGGACGTAGAGGAACGCGCCGCCGGCGGGGTCGAGGGAGCGGAGCATCTCGAGGGCGTCGCGGGGCCCCAGGGCGACGGTGCCCTCGGGGTCGAGGTCCGTCAGCAACCGGTTCACAGCGAGGGCGACCTCGTTGTATATGGAGTCCCCGGAATCACCGAGGAAGCCCTGGCCGTAGAAGTTCTCGTCGTAGGAGAGGTACCGGTCGAACCCTCGGTCGAAGCCGGCCTTGGGAGAGAGGAGCGGGTTACCCATCATGGCCCAGGTGCGGTAACCGGCGTCCGCCAGCCGTTCCGGCAGGTACGGGAGCCGGGGCAGGCGGGAAATGAAGGAGTCCATGCCGGTCACCTCGGGGGCCAGGCCGGTGAACATGGCTGTCACGGCGGGGATGGTCCAGCACGAAGTCGAGAAGCACCGCTCGAAGGTCACCCCGCGCGCGGCCAGCCGCTCCAGGTTCGGCGTCGGCACCTTCCCGCCGTAGAGCGAGGTGACGTCGGCCCGCAGGGCGTCGGACAGGATGAGCACCACGTTGGGGCCGGGCGGGACGGCGGTTTTCGTCTCGTTCGAGGTAAAGAGGCCCTGGAAGACGAGGGCGAAGAGGACCCACAGGAGGGCGGAGCCGGAGAGCGCGAATCCGGCGATACGGGCGACGGCGCCGACGACTCTCTCCGCCCGGAGGGCGGCCCAGACGAAGCCGACGCCCAGGAGGAGCTTCACCGCGTAACCCACGGCCAAGAGGTTGCGGGTGAATATCTCCGACGGGGGCCAGGGGAGCCCCAGTACGGCGAAGGCGGTGACCGCCACGGCGACGACGCCCGCCGTCCTCCGGCGGTCGGAGTCCAGGCGGAGGAGCCCGGCGGCGAGCGTGCACAGGGCGCCGACGACCAGGCCCGCGACGAATCCCAGGGCGGGGTGGAAGAAGAGCGCGGCCGACAGGTTGCGCAGGACGCCCCAGAAGCCGCCCACGATGGGCTCCCACCCGGGGGTGGAGCCGGTGGAAACCCAGTTCGCGACGTAGAAGAATGCTACGTGGACGTAGGCGGCCAGGGCGCCGAGGAGCGCCAGCCGCAGGGTCTCCCGGAAAAAAACAGGCTTCGGGGCGGGCGTGGGCATCGTGGTGTGGTTGTTTTACCGGAAATTCCCGCTCCCGCGCGGGTCGGCGTCTCAATCTCCGGCAGGCCGCGGGCTTCGCGCCGGGATACCCGCTCCCGCGCGCCGGCCGGCAGTGACGGGACGGGTATTATCCCCTCTCCGGCCGTGCGGACGGGGCCGGATGCGCATCGCAGCTTGTTAAAAAATGATAGCAGAACGACCCGTGACCGGCAAGGCCGACGTCCCTCCACCGCTACCAGCCGCGCCGTTCCCGGACCGGTCTTGAGGGCGGTTCAGCGCCGCGTAATTACTTGAATAAGGTAAAGTTCTCTGCTAACTTAGTCCCGCCCCTACACCCCCCGACCCATGACCGACCCGTCACCCTGGGTCATCGCCCGACGGTACCAGGTCCAGCGCGAGCTCGGCCGGGGGGGTATGGGCCGCGTCTTTGCGGTTTTGGATCTCGTGGAGAACCGCCAGCCTCGGGCACTCAAGCTCCTGCGCGCCGACAAGGTCGCCGAGAAGCCCCGCCTGCGGTCGAGCCTGCGCGGTGAGTTCGCCGCCCTGGCCCACCTGCGCCACCCCAACCTCTGCCGGGTGTACGAGTTCGGGGTGGACGAAGACGGCCGGGCGTTCTTCACCATGGAACTCGTCGAGGGGACCGATCTGTTCGAAACGGGCGGCAGGCTCGACCCGGCCCGCATCTACGAGATAGCCGTCGGCGTCCTGCGCGCGCTGGACTACATCCACACCCGGGGGTACATCCACCACGACCTGAAGCCCGAGAACATCATGCTGCGCCGGGGAGTCGAGGGGGCGGAGGGTGTGGTGCTCACCGATTTCGGCCTGGCGGACCGCGAGGAGGGCGACGAGCCGGAGCTCCGCCGCACGGCGCCGGGGACGGTCAACTGCCTGGCGCCGGAAATCCTCTCGGGAGCCGCCTACGACCACCGCGTGGACCTCTACGCCCTCGGAGTGAGCCTCTACTTCGCGGCCACCGGCGCCTACCCCTTCGACGCCGCCGACGGCCGGGAGGTCATCCGCCGCCACCTGACCCTTCCCCCGCCGCCGCCCAGCGAGCTGAACCCCACCCTGCCGGAGCCGCTGGAGCACCTGATACTCCGCCTGCTGGCGAAGAGGCCGGATAAGCGCTTCAGGGACGCGAACACGGTCATCCGGGCCATCAACGCCTGGGCCGGGCGGTCCTTCGAGTACCAGACGCCCTCCACCGCCGAGAGCTTCCTCCTGGCGCCCCGGATCGTCGGTCACGACGCCCTGTTCGAGGAGGTGCTCCGCGAGGTGACCGAGCCGCTGGGCGGGCTCGTCGTCATCCAGGGGGAGGCCGGGTCCGGCAAGAGCAGGCTCCTGCGCGAACTGCGCTACCGTTGTCAACTGGCCGGCGCCGACCTCTGGTTCGTCGAGTTGGGTGCCTCGAGCGACCCCCTGGGCGAGCTCATCCGCCGTATCGCCCACTCCACCGCCGTGGGGCCGGACCTCCGCCGGGAGGCCGGATCGGTGCTGGCGCGGTCCTGGCCGCCCCTGGCCGGGCTGTGGGGGGTGGAGTCCGCCCCCGCCCTGGGTCCCGACGGCGAGGTCGAGCGGCTACTGCGGACGACCGCCGGCCTGTTGGATCACCTCGGCCGGGCCGTGGTCTTCGACGGCGACACCGAGGGCGCCCTGGAGACGGCGAGGAGGCTCGGGCAGCTCTGCCAACGGATTCCGGTCATCGTCTCCACCGAGGAGGAAAATCCGCCGGGCAGGGTGTACCACCTCGCCCCTCTGGACGAGGCGCGGGTCGCGGAGCTCATCGAGTCCATGCTCGGCGAGACGCCGCCGCGCGGGCTGGCGGATTTCGTCCACCGGACGGCCGGCGGCAATCCCCTTTTTATCGCCGAAACCCTCCGCCAGCTCATAGACTCGGGAGAGCTCCGTCGGTGGCACGGGTCCTGGGAGGTGGACCTCCTCGGAGCCGCGGCGGCCGGTGTGCCCCGGGAGATAAAGGGGCTAATCCTCCGGCGCCTGCAGAGCTTGAGCCCGGCGGCGCGGACCACCGCGGAGATACTGGCCCTGGCCGCGTGGAAGCCGACCCTCGAGGAGCTGGGGGCCCTGGTGGACGATCCGGGGCAACTGGCCGGTTCGCTCCGCGAGCTGGGTTCGAAGGGTCTGCTGCAGATGCGGTCGGGGAACCGTCCCGCCCTCGTGACCACCTCCCTGGCCCGGACGTTGAGCGATAACCGCAACCGCGCCACCCTGCTGCACGACCGCCTCGCCGATTTCCTGGAGTCCGGGAACCGGATGTACGCCCCCCACGGCTACCACCGTCTCTACGGCAGCGACCGGGGGAAGGCGGTGCGGGGGGGCCTGGATTACGTCAACCGCCTGGTGGAGCTGGGCGGCTTCACCGAGGCCCGGGGGGCGTTGACCCGTCTACGCACCGTCGCCAGGGGAGCGGACCTGGTGCGGGTGGAGCTGTTGACGTCGAAGGTGCACCGCCGTCTGGGGGAGACCGGTCGGGCGGCGGCCGCGGCCTTCCACGCCCTCGAGGGGAGCCGCGGGCGGGAACGGGGCGAGGCGTACCTCGAACTGGGCCGGGCCACGGCGCACCAGGGGCGGTACGAGCAGGCTCTGGGTTACTACGACGCGGCGCTAAGCTGTACCGACGACCCCCTGTTCACCCTGGGGACCGGCGCCGAGCGGGTGAAGGTCCTCCTCGAGCTGGGGCGGTTCGGTGAGGCCCTGGAGCTCGGCGGGGCGCTCGTGAAACGCGCGGGGAGCCTCGAGTACCCCGAGAGCTGGTTCGTCCGCGAGGTCCACGCGAGGACCCTCTTCCTCGCCGGGAGGCTGGCCGAGGCGGAACACGCCTACCGAGCTCTCTACCGTCAGGCCCTGGGAGCGGGGGACTTCCCCGGTCTGTGGAGCGCGGGGCGGGGACGGGGGCTGACCCAGCTCTCCCTCGGCCGCAACCGGCGCGGGCTGGTGCTGCTGCGCAACTCCTGCTGGCTGGCGCTCCAGCGCGCCGACGCCCTCGGTACCGTCCAGAGCGTCGTGCCCCTGGCGGTGGGGTATCTGGTGAACCTCCGACCCCGCCGGGCCATAGCGGCGCTGAAACTGGGTCGGGACGAGATCGAGCACCGGCCGCTCCCTCCGTTGCAGGTCGAGCTCTATACCGGTCTCGCCACCGCCTACCGCTACCGGGGGGATCTGGGTCGCGCCGCCCACTACGCGGGTAGGGCCGTAGAGCTCGCCGAGGGTTCCGAGTCGGTCCGCCTGCGCTGGTCGGCCTTCTTTACTCGGGGAATGGCCCGGCTCGAACTGGGGGATTGGGGCGGGGTGGAGGAGATGCTCGACCGTTTGGAGGGCGCCCCGGAGCACCTCGGCGCCCTGCTCGGGGGGCGTCTCGCCTGGGAGCGGGGGGATTTCGGCACGGCGCGGTCCGAGCTGTTGAAGGCCCTGGGCGATTCGCCGCTGCCCGTGGCGCTGCCCGAATGGGACACGGCCAGGGGCTACCTGGCCCGGGTGGAGATGGAGGCGGGCAACCTGGGTCCAGCCGAGGAGCTTCTGGAACCGGTGGACGAGGGTACGCCGACGGACCTGGGCCAGCTCGAGGGGCGTCTCGCCCTGGTCGAGTTCTACTTCAACCAGAACGAGACGGATTACGCGGTGCAGCTCCTCCGGGGCGCCGTGAGGGCCAGCGGCCGGGGCGGTTTCGTGGATCAGCTGCGCCGTAGTTTGCACCTGGCCGCGCGGCTGGCCGAGCGTCAGGGCGACGCCGGTTCCCGTTCCCTGTTGCTCAAGGAGGCCCGGCGGCTGCTGCGCTGGATGGTGCACCGTCTCCCGCGGGGCGCGCGGAACGGCTTCCTCGCCCGCCACGAACCGGCCGGCCTGCGGGCGGAGAAGCCCTGAGGGTCGAACCGCGGGCGGAGGAGGTTTCGCCGTGCGAAAAGGGCCCCGGAGGGCCCTTTCCCGTCGGTGTCTCGATTTGCTAGTACAGGGCCTTGACGGCGCCCCAGGTGGTCTCGGTGACGGCATCCTCATCACAGTAGCAACGGAGCATGAAGTCGCCGAAAGCGGTCGTCGGGGCCCAGGAGCCCTGGTAGCCGGTCCAGTCGTGCGTCCCGGCCACGGCGTCCACGCCTATCGAGTCGGCCTGCTGGTAGTTCCCGATCTGCTGGAAGGCGATGTAGAAGACGCCGGTGGTCACATAGATGTAGGGATCGCAATCAACCCACTGGAATACGCCGCCCTCGGTGAACTGCAGGAAATTATACCCCAGGTCGGTGCCGGGGTAGCCGCCCAGGTCCGAGAAGGTGTGCATATAGCATCCCTGGAAGGTCGAATCCGGCCAGTCCGGGTAGGTGGCTGCGCCATAAGTGGCTACTAAAACGGGATAGCCGCCGGTCTTGACCTCGTCGAACTGCACGCCCCAGTAGTTGCCGCCGGTGAACCAGATCCAACCGCTGGACATGATCCCGTCATCCCAGTAGAAGTCATACTCGGGCGACGGCTGAGGATGAGTGTTTAACGGGATGCCGGAGGTAACCAGGCTGTTGGCGGCGAAGGCGGCGGCGACGAGAATGAGCAACATCAGTTTTTTCACGTTCTCCTCCTTTTACTACTGATTTCAATACCACATTTAAAGATAGCACACATTATAGGTCACGCCAAGGGCGGACCGGCAGTTATTGCGATGACGTAGGGGCGGGTCTCTTGACCCGCCCGCCCCTCACCCCTACCCTCTCCCCAGAAGGGAGAGGGAGTTTATGGCAGCCCTTACCCCGGCCTTCTTCAAAATGTAGGGCGGGGATTACCTTCGGTCGCAGATACCCATCCCCGCCGCTTTCACTAATACAACGCCTTGACGGCGCCCCAGGTGGTCTCGGTGACGGAATCCTCACCCCAGTAGCAGCGGATCATGAAGTCGCCGAAGGCGGTCGAGGGGGCCCAGGAGCCCTGGTAGCCGGTCCAGTCGTGCGTCCCGGCCACCGCGTCCACGCCTACCGAGTCGGCCTGCGGGTAGTTCCCGACCTGCTGGAAGGCGATGTAGAAGACGCCGGTGGTCACATAGATGTAGGGATCGCAATCAACCCACTGGAAAACGCCGCCCGCGGTGAACATCAGGGTCTCA
>DATKYS010000099.1 GCA_035528375.1 bacterium | reverse complement strand
GTGAGGGCTTCCTTAAAAATCGGGCGGGTGTGGACACCCGCCCCTACGCCCAACGAACACAAGACGTAGGGGCCGACCGACGGCGCGCCGTTTAGGTCGGCCCGAGGGCGGGTCTAAAGACCCGCCCCTACATCATTGCAGTCAGTGGTGAGGGCTGCCTTGAATAAACGGCGGGGATAGGAATCCCCGTCCTACGGCAATTGCACGATTCAGGAACGACCATCCACGGTCATCCGAATCCTTCCCGGCGTACACAGGGATTGCGTCAACGCTTTTGCGGCGGCTTCCAGTCCAGGTGCCCGTAGGCGTCGCAGCGGGAGCAGAGGTGGATTTTCCGCCGCTCGCCCCGGGCGAGGATTTTTCGCAAATCGCCCACGACGGGGCCGTTCCAGATTTCCAGGGCGGTGTTCAGGTTCGCGTCGCCTATCACGCCGCGTCCCACCACATCCCAGCAGCACAGCACCGCCCGGCCGTCGGTGAAGAAGAACATCTCGCCCAAAATCTTCGGGCAGGGCTTGAGGACCACGTCGGCCTCGGTCTGGCCGGACCAGGGCCAGCGGTAGAGCTGCACGAGCTCCACCCGGTCGGCCAGCGGCTCCCAGTAACGCTCGAACTCGTCCCGCTCGCCCGCGTTTTCGGGCATCTCGATCATGCGCACGTGGGTGGTGCAGTCGGTGCACTTGGCGAGCTCGCAGAAGCGTGTGACGCGCTCGTAGACGGCGTCGCGGTCTATGCCGGGCCGCGTTATTCCGTAAACCTCGGTCGAGACGGCGTCAATGGAGAAGCGGACCTCGTCGAGACCGAGCTCCAGGAGCGCGCGCGCCCTCTTTTCGGGCAGAAGCTCGCCGTTGGTGTTGAGCTCCACCCGCGCCGTGGGGTCCTCTTTAATGTACCCGACGATTTCCTCCAGCCGGACGTCGCAAAGCGGCTCGTTCTGCAGGAAGGGGCGGTAGGTGACGCCCAGGCCGCGGGTCTCGCCGATGATTTTCCGCCAGAGCCGCTCCTCCATCCTCACCGGGCCCCGCTCGAGGTCCTTCTGAAGGCAGAAGGGGCAGGCGGCGTTGCAGGCGGTGGTGGTCTCGATCTGGATGAACCGGGGCGCGGGGGGGAAGTCGCTGAAGCGGTCGGGGTTTTCCATGGTTCGGTTCCCAGGCTTGCTATGCGGATGGTATCTTCCGTATACTAATCCTTTGAGTTGGGAAAAACCACCCCCACGAAGGAGCGAAATGAGGAAGGTCTTGATTTCGATTTTCACGCTGGTCGCCCTGATCCTCCTGACCGGCGCCGATTCCGGCGAGGTCTGGGGTCCGGACGCGCCCGAGACGACGAGCAACCACGACCACGCCCGGCCGCAGGTGATCGTCATCATGCTGGTGCCAGGCGCCAACATGACGGCCGTGACGACCTTCAACGCCACCCAGCACGTGAACCGCATGGAGCACGTCTCGGGCCAGATCTACCGCCTCTACCTCGAAGCGGGGACCGACATGGTAGCCGCCCGTCAGGCGTATGCCAGGAACGCCCTGTTCACCAGGGTGGACTACGAGGTCGAGGTCAGCTACGAGGTCCACGCCGGTTGCTCGTCCGGCGGTGGTGTGAGCGCGGGGACGTAGGCCGCCTCTTTAGACGCGGTTCTTGGTGAGGCATGTCGGGTCGCTGCGGAGGCCGTCATCCCCGTGGGGAGATGGTCCGGTTCGTCGTGCTATAATCCCAAAAAGTTCCACAAACGATAAGCCCCGGGGGTCGCGTGATGAAGACCACGGTACGATTCGTTTTCCTGTTCGCGCTTTTGTGCGCCGTGACCGGTGTCTCGGCGCGCCAGGTCACGGCGGTCCGGACCCAGGTTCCCCCCCTGATAGACGGCCGCCTGACCGACATCGGCTGGACGCAGGCCGAGGCGACGACGGGCTTCGTTTACCGCGGGATCGGTCTCCCCTGGCCCGCCTCCCAGCAGACCCTGGTGCGCGTGCTCTACGACTCGGACGCCCTCTACATCGGCGTGGCCTGCTACGAGACAGAGGTGGACGAGATCGTCGCCGACATGGTGTACCACGACGATCCCCTGTGGCTGGACGACTCCTTCGCCATCTTTCTGGACACCTTCGACGACGGACGCTCGGCGTACATGCTCGTGGTCAACCCCCTGGGTACCCGCTACGACGCCTATTTCACCCAGGACGGCCAGTACATAGACAGCGCCTGGGACGGGGACTGGAAGGCGGCGGCGGGCATCGAGGAGGACCGCTGGGTGGCCGAGTTCAAAATACCCTGGCGGGAGCTGCACTACGTGGACCCCACCGACGGCTGGGGGATAGACTTCTGGCGCAACGAGATTCCCAACGACGAGTCCTCCATCTGGAGCAACCTGGACACCAACCTCTACAAGGTCAGCAAATTCGGCCGCCTGGAGGGCATCCGGGACCTGGGGATCCCCGTGACCGTCAGCTTCGTGCCCTACGGCACGGCCAAACGGCAGTGGAACGACGTGGAGGACGCAATCCTCTGGGAAGACCCCACCCTCATCGAGACCGGGGTGGAGGATACCTTCTCGGGCGGGATAGACATTGACTTCCGCCCCTTCCCGGCGATGAGCATCGTGGGCAGCATCAACCCCGATTACGCCCAGATAGAGAGCGACCTGGACGAGCTGAACCTCTCCCGCGACGAGCTGTACCTCAACGAGAAGAGGCCCTTCTTCCGCGACGGCAAATCCCTGTTCGACCTGCCGCTGGAGCTCTTCTACTCCCGGCGGCTCCAGGACATCTATTACGCCGGAAAGCTCTACGGCAAGCTCGGCGGCCTGCGCTACTACCTCCTCGACGTGGAGGGCACCGTGGCCGACAAGGCCGACCTCTCCTACTACCGCGGCGACTGGTGGAGGGAACGTTTCAACGCCAACGTGGCTGCGGTGCGCCTGACCCACGACATCTTCGAGTCCAGCGCCGTGGGGCTCACGGCCATCAACAAGTACCAGCGCGAGCGGATGACCATCGAGTCGCACGGACCCTTCGATTGGGAGTACGTGACGGCAGCCGAGCCGCTCAACGACACCACGCTGGGGCTGGATTTCAGCTGGGCCACGGATTTCGGCCTCCAGGCCACGGGTGAGTTCGCCTACGAGACCAACCCCGAGCGCGATGTGGACGACTACGCCTGGTACGTGGGCGCCGAGTGGAACGACCCCAACTGGACGATCGGCATCCAGGGCCAGCAGGTGCAGCCCAATTTCGACGCCGAGATGGGCTACCTGCCCTACACGGACCTGGACACCCTGGGCGGGTACGCGTACGTGGAGTACCTGTGGGGCATCTGGGAGGGGTGGTTCAAGGACGTGTACGTCGGCGGCGATTACTACCACTACGACCAGAACACCGACGAACTGTTGGCCTACCAGGGGTGGAGCGGATACGTCGGGGTGGACTTCCTCTGGGGGCTGACGCTCTACGGCAGCTACTGGAACAACTACGACACCGAGGAGATAACCGAGACCGAGCGTTTCTCCTACCAGAACGGTACCTACTCCGGCACCCTGGGGTTCAACCTGGATCGCTACTCGGGCCTGGGGCTGACCTACGTCGGCGGCGACTTCTACGGGTACGACCTCAACTACTGGGAGCTGGAGTACTCCTATGCGCTGTTCTCGGGGCTGACCTTCGAGGGGGGGGTGGAGTTCGAGAAGCTGGCGGACAAGGACATCCTCGGCGCCCCGGGGATGGACGATCTCGGTTGGGAGGGCCAGCACTGGTTCGTGAACCTCGGCATGACCGCGAAGTTCGTAGACGAGGTGTGGTTGCGGGTCTTCGGCCAGCGGAACACCTTCGGCGGACGGGAGGAGCTCAACGCCCTTCTGGCCTATAACTACCTCCCGGGCAGCTACGTTTACCTGGTGTACAACCTCCTCCAGCCCACGACCCGCGAGGAGGCGGAGCACATCCTGTTCCTGAAGCTCACCTTCGCGTTGGACATCTGAGTCGGGCGGAAATGGTCAGGCTTTGCTTTCCGAGGGGATTCGAGCCGGGTGGCGGGAGGCTCGCGCTGATGACCAGGGCGGCACGCATCCCGGGGGCTCCGTCATGAGCGGTTCTTCCGGCATGTCCATCGGCGAGAAAGTATTAATCGGTCTCCTGGCCGTCGTCGGCGTATTCACGCTGACCAGCTCCTTCTTCTGGTCGCTGTGGATTTTCCTGCGCTGGTTCCTGGGGCCGCTTTTACTGGTAGGGTTGATCGTCTACATCGTGGTGCGCTGCCGGGAAAGGAAAAAGCGATGACCGGAGGTTCCGAGGGTGCCGGGTGCCTTTTGGCGGGGTTGATGTTCCCGCTGGCGCTGGTCGGAATAGGCGTCATTGCGCTGTTAGGCATCATTGCCGGGGTGTTCGGCCTGTTCCTCGGCCTGTTTTGGTTTCTTCTAAAGTGGATTCTCGGGCCGCTCGTCGTCGTCGCCGTCGTCTTTTACCTCATCGGCCGCGCGAAGAGGCGGTAGCACCGCCGCCCAGGGAGGAAAGATGAAACCTCTGACTGGTAGCAAGGGCACGCTCATCGCCTTCGGCATCCTGATCCTGGCCATTCTGGTCGCGTGGATGCTCTTCAAGGGCCTGGTATTCCTCGTCATCTACGCCCTGCCCGCGGTGGTGGTCATCGGCATTATCGTGTGGCTGGTGGCCCGCAAGCGGGAGCGGTAGGGGCCTTCCCCCGATGGAAAGCAACCCCCCTCTCCCATGGGGAGAGGGGATGGGGGTGAGGGACACCTTATAGAAAACGGGCCGACCTGAACGGCGCGCCGTCGGTCGGTCCCTACGTCATCGCAGCGAGGCGTGGGCCGAGGTGAGGGTCGAGGTAGGGAACATAGAAAAAACGGAAGCCCGTAGAAGGGCCGCCCTACATTAAAGAGTGCGTTTTATTGAATGACATTGATAATCCCGGCTAAGCGCGTCTAGCTGAACCCGTGCTCCTCACCGGGGAACTTCCCCCCGCGCACCTCGTCGGAATACTCCCCCACCGCCCTGGCCATCGCCTCGAAGCCATCCAGGTAACGCTTCACGTGCTTGAGCTTCTTCCCGGGCAGCATGTGCAGCATGTCGTGGAAGACTAAAATCTGGCCGTCGGTGTGCGGCCCGGCGCCGATGCCGATGGTGGGGATTTTCACGGCCCCGGTGATGCGGCGCGCGAGCTCCGTCGGGACGAGCTCGAGCACGATGGCGAAGGCCCCGGCCCGCTCTATTTTCTCCGCCTCCCGGAGCATCAGCTCGGCCTGGGCGGCGTCGCGCCCCTGCACCCGGTATCCGCCGATGCGGTGGATCGCCTGGGGGGTCAGCCCCAGATGCCCCATCACCGGGATGCCGGCGTCGGAAATCGCCCCGACCACGCGCTCGATGCCCGGCTGCCACTCGATTTTTACCCCCTGCGCCCCGCAGGCGACGAACTCCCCGGCGTTGCGCACCGCCTCGATCTCGCCCAAAGAGAACGACAGGAACGGCATGTCGCCCACGAGCATGGCCCGCTTCAGGGCCCGGTCCACGATGCGCGTGTGGTAGAGCATGTCGTCCATCGTAACCCGGAGGGTGGTCGGCTCGCCGTGGATGACGTTGCCCAGGCTGTCGCCCACGAGGACGAGGTCCACCCCCGCCTCGTCGCAGACCAGGGCGCTCGGGTAGTCGTAGGCCGTCAGGCAGACGATTTTTGCCCCATCTGCCTTCTTCGCGGTAATCTGGGCGGCCGTCATCCGCTCGATGGACTGTTCCGTTCCCATCGTCTCCCCCTCGCACTTAGGGAAATTGCTTTATCTCCGCCACTCTTTCGGGTGGCGAGGCACCGGTTCTTTTCAGATTTTCCCAGAGCTCGGCCACGGTCAGGCCGTCCTCGGGGTCCACGAACCCCGGCGTAATCTCGTTCGCCGGCGCGAGGACGAAGTCCCTCCACCGCCGGCGCGGGTGCGGCACGACGATGCCGTCCCGGTCGTAGACAACGTCGCCCAGGTAGATGAGGTCCAGGTCCAGCCGCCGTCCGCCGTCTTCCCGTCTACGGTCCTCGTCGCGGCCGAACTTGCGCTCAGTCCGCCCCAGAAGCGCGATGAGCTCCACGGGGTCGAGGGCGGTCTCCACGAGCGCCGCCGCGTTGTAGAAGCTCTCCCCGGTGGCCTTCCCCTGGGCCTCGGTCTCGTAGACGCCGGAGACTTTGACGACCTTCACGCCTCCGTTTTCCGCGAGCCGGGCCAGACCCTCGGTCAGATTTTTCAGTCGGTCGCCGGAGTTGGACCCCAGGGCGACGATGGCCTGTCTTTTTGGCACGCTCACCGTTCCCGGAGATGCTTCTCGATCAAGACCAGGGCGCGCTCCAGCAATGTTTTGGGCAGCGTGAGAGAGAGCCGGACGCGGCCCCGGCCCGCTTCCCCGAATGCCGAGCCCGGGGTGAGGATGACGCCCGTTTTCTCCAAAAGCGCCCGGCAGAAGGCGACGTCGTCCATCTCCCCGCCCGGAATTTTTAGCCAGAAGTACGTGGCGCCGCCCGGTTTCTCGTGCCGCCACCCCATCCCGTCCAGGAGCGCCGAGACCTTCTCCCGCCGATCGGCGTACACGGCCACCGCCTCGGCCACGGTCGGGTCCCCGTCGTTCAAGGCCACAACGGCCGCCGCCAGGGACGGGGCGAAGATGCCGGCCTGGTAATACATCTCGATTTTCTTCAGCGCGGCCACCGCCCTCGGATGCCCCGCCGCGAAGGCGATGCGCACCCCGGCCATGCCGTAGGCCTTGGAGAGGGTGTGGAACTCGACGGCCACCTCGACGGCTCCGGGGATGGACAGAATCGAGAGCGGCCCGTGGCCGTCGAAGGCGACGAACTGGTAGGCGTTGTCGTAGATTACGAGGGTCTGGGTACGCTCGGCCCACTCCACCAGCTCGGTGAGGAATTTTCGCGTCGTCGCGGCGCCCGTGGGGTTGTTGGGAAAATTGAGGATGATGAAGCGCGCCCGCCCGGCGACCCCGTCCGGTATGTCTGATAATTCGGGGTGCCACCCGAGCTCCGGCTTTAGCTCCAGCCGGTGCACCTCCAATCCAGCCACCTGGGCCGAGCTCAGGTAGGACGGGAAGGCGGGGTCGGGCAGAATCACCAAATCGCCCGGGTCGGCCAGTGCCAGGTTCGCCCGGGAGAGCCCACCCTTGCTGCCGGGCAGGAGGACGATTCCGTCATCGGAAATTTCCACGCCGAAACGGCGGGAGTACCAGTCGCGGATGGCCCCGATGAGCTCGGGCGAGCCGGTGTAGGGGGTGTAGGAGTACTGGGCGGGGTCCGCCGCGGTGACGGCCAGCTCCTCGACGACTTCGGCGGCGGGGCCGAGGTCCGGCCCTCCACGGCCAAGGTCAATTATCTCCAGTCCTTTAGCCGCGGCCTCCCGGCGCCAGAGGGCCATTTCCGAGAAGATGTAGGGCTTTACGGAGGCGAGGCGACGCGAGGGGGAGACATCCACGGGACCCTCCTTCGGGCGCCGCTATTGTAACAAATCGGCAAAGCCCCGTTGTTGTCGGAGTTTGCCGATATTCGGGAGTGTGGGTTGGGAACCTGCCTTCGGCCGCAGATACCATCCCCGTCGCTTTCACGTTCCCAATCCCGACCCTCACCCTAGCCCGTAGGCGAGCCTCTCTCTAGAAGGGAGAGGGGACATGCGGCACCCCTCACCCCCAATCTGCGATGACGTAGGGCGGCCCCTCCGCGGGCCGCCGCATAAACATTACCGACCTCGACCCTCACCCTGACCCTTTCCCACGGGGAGAGGGGACATGCGGCAGCTACTCCATGCCCCGTCCCTCGAAGGTGTACCCCGAAGGGAGTGGGATAGAGGGCGCCTAGTCCAGGTTCAGGCTCCGGCGGGAGATGACCACCCGGTAGTGGCGGCTGTTCTCGGAGTCGTCGCCGGAGAGGTAGATGAACAGCTGGTCGTCGTGGAGTCTGTAATCCTCGGGCGCGAGCTGGTCCCAGCGCGTGTACGGCTCCCCCGGCCCATCGCCGTCGTCGTCGGCGTCCTGGTCCCCGTCGCCCCAGACCTGGACCCCGGGCGCATCGTCCACCGAGTCGTGCTCGAGCTCGGCAATCTGGAGCCAGCCTTTGCCGGCCTCCACCTCGGCCCGGGTGAATTCGTAGGCGACGTAGCCGGCGAAGGGCTCGATGACCGTCTCCGGGTCCCCGCAGGACGAAAGACCCAGGGCGAGGATCGCCGCTGAGGCGATTAAAAGCGTGTTGCGCATCTTACTCCTCCAACTGGTAGAGGATGACGATCCGGTACCACCAGTCGGCCTGGGATTCCAGATGCATCTCCCCGTCGCGCACGTACCAGTCGTTCGCGGAGACCGGGTACCAGGTTGTCATCTCTGAGTCCTGGTCCGTGTAGATGAGGACCATGGGGGAGGTGTCGTCGTTGTTGGGGTCGAAGTGGAGCTCGGCGAAGTCCTCGTACTGGTTGCCCTGGAAGTTGGAGCCGGGTATCTCGTAAACCTTTATCTTCGCGGCTCCCTCCTTGGTGATGCCGACGGGGTCGTAGGAGCAGGCCACGGAAAGGATGTAGCCGGCCGCCACGGCGGCGACGAGCATCAGCACGCCGGTCACGGGTTTAATTTTCATCTTTGCCCTCCTCGGGGCGGGGGGTCGTCATCATCAGCTCCTGGGGGAGGTTGACGAACTCCCTCGACTCGCCGTAGATTTCCGCGTAGCGGGGGTCAATGGTAATCGCCGTATTGTAGTACTCCTCGGATTTCGCGATGTCGCCCAGGGCCCGGTAGCACTGGTAGAGGTCGTAGTAGATGGCGGGCGTGTCGGGCTGAAGCTTCAGGGCGGTCTCGAGCCGCGCGATGGCGTCCGAGTACCTCCCGGCCAGGTAGTACAGTCGGGCGACGTTGCCGTAGGCGTGCGGCAGGTCCTGTCGCAGCGTTATAGCCGCCTCGTAGGCCTCGACGGCGCCCGGAAGGTCGCGCATGTTTTCGCGGGCGCACCCAAGATTGAAGGCCGCCTCGTAGGACGAGGGGTCCAGGCTGGCGGCGCGCTGAAAGGCGTCGCAGGCCTCATCGAAGCGCCGGTTGATCTGGTGGATGACCCCCAGATTGATCCAGGCCGGGGCGAAGTTCGGGTCGAGGCTGATGGTCAGCCGGAAGGCCTCCTCGGCCTCCGGGTAGCATTCGGTCCGGGCCAGGCAGATACCGTGGTTGAAATGGGCTTCGGCGAAAGTCGGGGCGAGCTCGGCGGCGCGGCCGAACTGGATGCCGGCCTGCTCCCAGTCCGGAGGCTCCTCGGCCAGAAACGCCAGGCCGAAGCGGAAGCGCAGCTCCGGGTCGTCGGGATTGTCCCGCACCAGGGCGGCCAGCTCGTCTATCCCGTGACCCGTCTTGGGCTCCTCGGGAGCGCAGCCGGCGAGGATCGCCGACAGGACGGGAAAGAGGATTAAAGCGGCCAGTGACGGATGTGAGACGGTGAACCGGCGCATGTTTCTTCTACGATAAACAACGACGTCGGGTTGCGGACCTGTCCCGAAGCGAGTAACGCCCCGGCGCAACAAAGCAGCGTAATACCCCGTAGGGGCGACCGTCCACGGTCGCCCGCGGGCGGGTGTGGACACCCGCCCCTACG
>DATKYS010000098.1 GCA_035528375.1 bacterium | reverse complement strand
AGTGAAATCCCCTCGGACGCTCTGCGTTATCCCCGCCCGCTATGCGAGCACCCGCCTGCCCGGCAAGCCCTTGAAGAACCTGGGCGGTCGGCCGCTCATTCTCCACACCGTCGAGAGGGCCGAGGCCGCGGCCAGCGTTGACTGGACCGTCGTGGCCACGGACGACGAGCGCGTCGCCCGCGTGGTCCGCGAGGCCGGCCACGACGCCGTACTCACCCCGGAGCTGCCCTCGGGGACCCACCGCGCGGCCCACGTCGCCCGGAAGATAAACTGCCGCTTCGTCCTCAACCTCCAGGGCGACGAGCCGTTCATGGACCCGAACCTTCTCAACGCCCTGGTCGCCCGCCTGGCGGAGGGGGACGCCGCGATAGCCACCGCGGTGCACGCCTCGTCGGATTCCACGCTGTACCGTGACCCGAACTGCGTCAAGGCGGTTTTGGACGACCGGAATAACGCGCTCTACTTCAGCCGCTCCCCCGTGCCCTACGACGGATCCGGTGCCGATTCGAGCTTTTACCGCCACGTCGGCCTCTACGGCTTCACCCGGGAGGCGCTCCTGACGGCCGTGGAGCTGCCCGAAGGCGGGCTAGAGCGCCGCGAGGGGCTGGAGCAGCTCCGCTGGCTCGAGGCGGGATTTTCCATCGCCTGCATCCGCACCGACTGGAACGGCATCGGCGTGGATACGCCCGACGACCTGCGCCGGGCGGAGAGCTTTTTGGGAAACAAGAGGCTTTAGCCCCTTGTCACATGAGGACGACGATGCCCGATAACCACTCGATGCACCCGAACCTCCCCGACGTGGCCAACGAAGAGCCCGCCTTCGACATCCCGCTCGACAAGGTCGGCGTCAAGCACATCCTCTACCCTATCACGGTCCTGGACCGTCACGACCATTGGCAGTCCACCGTGGCGCGGGTCAACATGTACGTGGACCTGCCCCGGGAGTTCCGCGGCACGCACATGAGCCGCTTCATCGCGATTCTCAACCGCTTCCGGGGCCGGATCAGCTTCGAGACCATCCGCCAGATAGTCAAGGCCACCCGGAAGGAGTTCGAGGCCCTGGAGGCGCACCTGGAGCTCCGCTTCCCGTACTTCATCGAGAAGCGGGCCCCGGTTTCCGGCGAGCCCTCGCTGATGGAGTACCGCGCCGGTTTCCACGCCTTCGCCCGGGGAAACGACTTCGACATCCAGCTCGAGGTCTCGGTGCCGGTGATGAGCCTCTGCCCCTGCTCGAAGGAGATATCCGACCGGGGCGCCCACAACCAGCGCTCCGTCGTCCGGATGCGCATCAAGACCGGCAACCGGCTGGTCTGGATCGAGGAGCTGGTAGCGATTGCCGAGGCGGCCGGCAGCGCCCCCCTCTACTCGCTCCTGAAACGGGAGGACGAGAAGGCGGTCACCGAGGCGGCCTACGACAACCCCCGCTTCGTCGAGGACATCGTCCGGACGGTGGCCCACGCCCTGGAGACCGACCCCCGGGTAACGGCCTACCGCGTGGAGTGCGAAAATTTCGAGAGCATCCACAACCACAGCGCCTACGCCAGCATCTCCCATGGATTCTGAGGAACTGAAGGTCGAGGTGTTGTTGGAGGAGTACCGCCAACTCCGCTCGGAAATCATGTATTGGTTGGATCTCCGCCACAGGAATAAACGGTTCGCGATGCTGATTGCTTTGGGTGTGTTGAGCGCCGGGGTGGGACTTGAACTCTCCGTAATACCACTTATCGGCGCTCTGGTGATCAGTTTTCTCTGGTACGACGAGATCCGACGCCTGCGGGCGATCTTCCGCAATGCGGCCTACATCGAGGTCCATCTGGAATCACAGCTTGAAGGTCTCAACTGGGAAACGCAGATCGGTTCCCACGTCATCCAGACCTCCTTTCTGGGGCGTTTAATCGCCAACGCCGAGTTTCCTATTCTGTATCTGGCGATGACGCTCTACGGGCTGATAACCCTCCCGGCTAAAGGACCTCTATATATCGTTCCGCTCGGTATTTGCTTCGGTTTCCTTTTTCTCATCCTCATTGTAGCGGGTTATCGGGTGGCAACCCACGGGCGGAAACGGGCGGTGGATTTTTGGAGGGGTAAGAATGAGTCTTCTTGAGTATCTTGATAAAATTATCGTATTATTGTTCACGATATGACTGCTTCATGGAGGGCATAGTACGATGGACGAAAAAAAACTATCGCCCCGCGATGAAAGACGCAAGGGCGAGGACGAGAAGCAGTGGACGCTCCGGGTGGCCGTCAACCGCAGCCTGGACCGGATAAAGCGCAAGCTCCTGGTCTTCAGCGGAAAGGGCGGCGTCGGCAAGTCCACCGTGGCGGCGAACCTGGCCGTGACACTCGGCCTGGCGGGTCACCGCGTCGGCCTGTTGGACATAGATTTCCACGGCCCCTCCATCCCCACCCTCATGGGCCTCGCCGGGAGGCTCCTGGACGTGGACGGCGACCGGGCGGTCCCCCTCGTCGGCCCGGGCGGGGTGAAGGTCGTCTCCATCGGCCTCTTGATTCCCGACGCCGACCAGGCCATGATATGGCGCGGTCCGCTGAAGATGGGCGTCATCAACCAGCTCATCGGCAACACCCGGTGGGGGGAGGATGACGGGGAAGAGTTCGACCTCGACTGGCTCATCATCGACTCGCCCCCCGGGACCGGCGACGAGCCGCTCTCCATCGCCCAGACCGTCATCGGGGCCCAGGGGCTCCTGGTGACCACGCCCCAGATGCTCTCCACCGACGACGTGCGCCGGAGTATCGGCTTCGCCCGCAAGGTCGGCATGACCGTCGTCGGGGTCATCGAGAACATGGCCGGGCTGGTCTGTCCCCACTGCGGCGGGAACATCGACCTCTTCAAGCGCGGTGGCGGCGAGAAGCTGGCCGGGGAATTAGACGTCCCCTTCCTCGGCAGCGTGCCGCTGGACCCCAGGGCGGTCGAGGTCGGCGACTCGGGCAAGCCCATGGTCTTGAGCCTGCCCGATTCCCCGGCCACCAAGGCGCTGCTGGCCGCGTTCAAGCCGATTCTGGATATGGCCTAGAGCCGGGGCGGCATCCACTTTTAACGAAAAACCTCCCGCGGGAGGTTTTTTTTACGACATTGAACTATGTAAAACTCGTAGGGGCAGACCGACGGCGCGCCGTTCAGGTCGGTCCGCTTATACGTCGGCGTAATCAGTGTCGTGGAGCGGGGAGGTCAACGGTTCAAGGCTTTAACCGCGCCCCAGGAGGTCTCTTCCACGGCGGGGGTGTAATTGCCGTAGACACCGAAGAAGGCGTCGTAACCGGTGTCTACTCCATCCTGGTACATGTTGCCGTCGGCACCCGCGCACCACCACCATAGAAACCCCGTGTAATAGAACTCGACCCAATATATCCCGGTATCAATTATCAGCGGCTCGGGAAGAGGCATGTCTATCCTATAATTATCTCCGGCGGGTGTAAGTTCGTATTCGTAGATAGTGGTTTCCCAGATTCGTGCGCCGGGACGACCGTAGTTGTCGGTGAATAGAGCTAAGTAAAAGGGTTCGACCATATCAACCTCTATCATACCCCAACAAGCGAAAGATTCGATGGTTGCGTTACTGTTGAGCACGAAATCATCCTGGCAATAATAATCACCGCTACTTGTCCGCCAAGTTTGCCACTGATCTGCGCCCCAGGGATTTTCCCAAAGGGTCTCGGCAGCGGTGAAGGCGGCGGCGATTAGCATGACGACTACAGTCTTCCTCATCGTGAATCCACCTCTCACTTTTGTTCGTAGGGGCGGGGCTCCGTCCCCACCCGCGGGCGACCGCGGAGGACTCGTCCTACGGGTCGCCCCTACGGAGTTTCGTCACGAATAGTATAGACCATTCCCGCCAACAGTGACATCCGTATTTCTAAGGCCGGTTTAGCCCTTCCTCGGACCCCCGCCCAAATTCTTTCTCTTCAGTGAAAAAGACCGCTGGTCCTCCTCGGTCACCAGTCTCCCGCCGGAGAAGGCCAGGGTGTACAGGCGGCTCACCCCCGCCTCCACCATGGTGACCCCCACCAGCGTGTCCGCCGCCTCCATCGTGCGGCGGTTGTGGGTGATCACGAGGAACTGGCTCTTCTGGGCGAAGATGGCCAGAAGCTTCAGGTAGCGGTCCACGTTGGCGTCGTCCAGGGGGGCGTCAATCTCGTCCAGAATGCAGAACGGGCTGGGCTTGACCTCGAAGAGGGCGAAGAGGAGGGCGATTGCGGTGAGCGCCCTCTCGCCGCCGGAGCGGCCGATGAGCGGCTGGCTCCCCTTCCCCGGAGGCCGGACGTCCACCTCGATCCCCCCCTCGAGCGGGTCCCCCCCGGTGAGTGTCAGCCGGGCCTCGCCGCCGGAGAAGAGGTTCCGGAACAGCCTCTCGAAGTTGACCACCACCTGGTTGAAGGTCACCAGGAACCGCTCGCTCGCCTCGGCGTTCAGGTGGCGGATGGATTCGCCCAGGCTCACGGCCCCGCGCTCCAGCTCATCACGGCGCGAACGGTAGAAGTCGCGGCGTTCGCAGGCGGCGTCGTAGCTGGAGACGGCGGCGTAGTTGATCTCACCCAGGCTTTCGCGGTGGTGACGGAGGCGCTCGACCTGCCTGTGCGTCAGGGCGAGGTCGAAATCCTCCCCGAGCTCCATCCCGGTGATGTCGTGACCGGTGTGCTCCCGGGCCTCGATGACCAGCCGGTCCTGCTCGGCCCTTTCCCGGATCAGCGACTCCCGGAGGCCGGAGAGCTTTTTTTCGATCTCGGCGGCCCGCGATGCGACGGTACCCCGCGCACCCATCTTGTCCCCCAGCTCGGTGCCGATTTCGCCCATCCTCCGGTGGATGTCCTGGAACCTGCGCTCCTCGTCGTCGGAGCCCAGGGTGAGCTCGGACACCGCCGAGGTGAGCTTTTCCAGATCGGCGTCCGCTTCCTCCGACTCCCGGTCCAGCTCGGACAGCTCCTCCCTCAGGGACGCCGTCTGGGCGTCGAGGGCGGCCAGGTCCCTCCCGCAACGCTCGATCTCGCCGGTCAGGACCTCGAGCCGGGACTCCTGCTTGCCGCGCGCCAGGCGCTCTTCTTCGAGCGCGTTCCGGGCCGAGTCCCTCTCGGCGGACAGCCGCTCCGACTCGGCGAGGGCGGCGGAGTGTTCCTCCCACAGTGCCGCCTCCTCCTCGGGGTTCGCCTCCGCTCCTTCGGGGAGCGGCTCGAGCCCGGCCAGCTCGGTCTGGATTTCGGCCGTGCGGGCCAGGGACCGCTTTATCGTCTCTTCCAGGCGGGAAAGTTCAGCGGTCAGTCGCTCAACCTCCAGGCGCTCGCGCTCCAATTCAAGCCTCGTCTCGGTGGACTGCTCACGCTGGGCGACGAGGCTCTGATCGGTGGCGGAGAAGCGGCGGCGAAGCTCATCCTCGCTCTGGTGGACCACCCGGTAGGCCTCCTCCGCCTCCCGCAGGTTCTCCCGGAGCCGGTCCAGCTCCCGAACCCGGGACAGGAGACCCTCGGCCAGCCCCTCCCGCATCCCCCCGACGATGACCCCTCCGGACTCGACCACCTCCCCCTGGAGGGTGACGATGCGCCGGAAGGCGACCCGGTCGCGCCACTCCCGGAGTATCGTCACCGCCTCCCCGAGGGACTCGGCGACCAGCGTGCCGCCCAGGGCGAACTCCACGGCGGCGGCCACCCCGTCGTCGAATGTGACCAGGTCGAGGGCGTCGCCGACGAGCCCGGCGGCGTTAATCTCGGCGGCGCGCCTCACCGGCTGCCGGGCGCGGATGAGGTCCAGGGGGAGAAAACGCACCCGGCCCGCGCGGAGCCGGTTCAACAGGTCCACCGCCCGCCGCACGTCCCCCTCGGTCCGGCAGACGACCGCCTGGGCCGAGGCGCCGAGAGCGGCCTCCACGGCGGCCTCGTACCTCTCCTCGGTCCTCACTAGCTGGGCCAGGGTCCCGACGATTCCGGAGAGCGCGCCCTTGTCCGCGGAGGCTAGCACCGCCGTCACGCCGCGCTGGTAGCCCTCGTGACGGACGTGGATTTTCTCCTGGCTCTCCAACTCGGCCCGGACGTGGTTCAGCCGCTCGAGCGCCCGCCGGGTCTCCTCCGAGGCCTCGACCAGCTCGCCGTTCACCTTGCGCTGAAGCTCGATCGTCTCGGCGCATCGCTCCTCGAGGGCGGCCAGGCGGCCCTCCAGCTTTTCCACCTTGGAGGCGGCCTTCTTCAAGCGCCCCTCGTGCTCCCCTTTAGAACGCCGGTCGGTTTCGACGCTCGACGCCAGGGACTCGAGCTCGCCCTCGAGGGCATCCGTGCGCGCCAGTCTCTCGATCTTCACCCGCTCGCCGCCGGAGGAGAGCGCCGCCAGCTCGATCAGACGGGAACCCAGCCGGGAGACGCCTTTCTCGGCGTCTTCACAACTCGTGGTGAGCGCCTCCAGGGCCTCACGCCGGGATTCGATGGAGGCGTTCACGGACTCCAGTCGGTCCTCGAGTTTTTTCTTCTCTCGCTCGGCCTCGGTGAGGCGGGTCTGCGTCCCCTCCCGCTCCTCGTTGAGGCGGGCGGACTCGGCCTCTATCTGGACCCGACGGCGCTGGCGACCCGCCTGACGCTCCTGGGAGACGCTCAGGCGGTTCTCGAAGTCCTTCACCCTGGTGAGGGAGCTGTACCGCCTGTTCTCCGCCTCGCCCAGCTCGTTCTGGACCGCAAGCTGCGCCTCCCTGATCCGCGTTATCTCGGCGTCCAGGGTCGAGAGCTCCGCCGAGACCGCGATGCGGTCATCCTCGGCCCCCGCGATGGAACCCTCCAGCTCCTCGACGGCGACCTGGTGGGTCCGCCAGTGGTGGAGGCTTATCCACGCCTCGAGGCGCGCGAGCTCCTCACCGGCAAGGCGGTGCCGTTCCGCCTTCTTCACCTCCCGCCGAAGCGAGCGGAGCTGGGCCTCCAGCTCCTCGAGACGGTCGGCCAGCCGCAGAAGCCCCTCATCGGTCTCGGCGAGCTTCTTCAGGGCCTCGGCGCGGCTCTTTTTGTACCGGCCGATGCCCGCCGCCTCATCGAAGAGCTCCCGCCGCTCCAGCGGTTCCTTGGAGAGAATCTGATCCACCTGGGCCTGCTCGATGATGGCGTAGGTGTTTATCCCGATGCCGGTGTCCAGGAGGAGGTCGTGGATCTCCTTCAACCGGCAGGGGTTGCGGTTGAGAAGGTAGGCCGATTCCCCGGAGCGGAAGAGGCGGCGGGAGATGAGGATGTCGGTGTACTCGAGGGGCAGCGCCTGGTCCTCGTTGGACAACAGGAGCGCAACCTCGGCCATGCCCACCGGTTTGCGCGCCTCGGAGCCGGAGAAAATGACGTCCGTCATCTGCCGGCCGCGGAGGCTCTTGACCCGCTGCTCGCCCAGCGCCCAGCGGATGGCGTCGGCGATGTTGGTCTTCCCGCAGCCGTTGGGGCCGACGATGGCGGTGACGCCCTCGCGGAAACCCAGCTCGATGGGGTCGGGGAAGCTCTTGAAGCCGGAGATGGAGACCTTTTTCAGAAACAAGTCGCCTCGCAGGGTTGGCGTTATTGTACCTGAAAATGGGCTTCGGAGGAAAACCGGAGGGCGTGGCAACCCCGACGGCGGGGGGCCGAACGCCCATCCGAGCCGAAGGTGCAATCGCATAAAAAAGCAGACCGACCGGCCTGCCGCACTCCATTCCCTTGGGCTCAAATAAAAGAGATAAAAAACAAGGGGCTTAAGCCCCTTGCCCCGTCCTACCGCGGCGGACGGCGGCGGGGAATCGTGACCGCCAGGTGGTATATCTCCTGCTTGGGGATTCCCAGGATGGCCGAGATGATCTTCGAGGCGTTGTTGGGGCTCATCTCGAAGTTCTGGATGCAGATGCGCAGCGCCCGCTCGACCCGGTCCGAGGGTACGTTGTCCATCACGAAGCGGTTGTCCTCGGAGTCGGCCGCCCGGTCAATGACCAGGACGAACTCGCCCCGTGTGCGATCCTCGTCCAGCTCGAGGTTGACCTCCTCCGCCGTCCCCCGCAGCACCTCTTCGTTGATCTTCGTCATCTCCCGGCAGATGACGACCTCCCGGTCCGGCATCTCAGAGGCGATGTCCTTGAGGATGCGCTTGATGCGGTGCGGGCTGGCGTAAACCACGACGGGCATCTCCAGGCTCTTCAGGCGCTGGATGCGCGCCAGGCGCTCCTGGGGTTTACGGGGCAGGTAGCCCTCGAAGATGAAGCTCGAGCTCGAGAAGCCGCTGGTCGCCAGGGCGGTGACGGCCGCGTTGGGACCCGGGATGGGAACGACGTCTATGTGGTTGTCCACGCATAGCCGGACCAGCGCGGAACCGGGATCGGAGATGGCCGGCATCCCGGAATCGGAGACGTAGGCAATGGAAAGCCCCTGGTTGAAGAGCTCGACCAGCTCCCGGCCCACGGCGTAGGTGATGTGCTGATCGCAGCGCAGAAGGCGCTTTTTGTTGATCTTGTAGTGGGCGAGGAGCTTGCGGGTCTGGCGGGTGTCCTCGCAGGCGATGACGTCTACGACCTTGAGGGTCTCAACGGCCCGCGTGGTTATGTCGTCGAGGTTCCCGATGGGGGTGCCGACGAGGAATAGACAACCCTTCTTTTTAGCCATCCACCTCTCCCGGGTATCTTCTCAGAAACTCGTCACAGTATAGCATCAGTGCGAATCCAATACAAGAGCGACGGTTCAACTCTCCCCCCAAATATGTTATCCTCCACCGCGTGAAACGAAGCCTAACGCCCGCCGGGGGAAACCCATGCGAACCGAAGCGAACCGAGCGAAGCGAGCTACGCCCATGGCGAACCGAGTTATGCCCCAGCAAAACGCTCCCATCGCACTCGTCGCCCTGACCGTTCTTCTAATCTCCGGATGCCTGCCCCGGCAGAGCGATCACATCTACTTCGCCTCCAATCGGGACGGCGTGGGGAACAACCTCTTCGTCATCAACACCGCGGGGGGTGAGCTCAAACAGCTGACCCGGGACCTGAAACCCGACTGGGACCCGTACCCGGCCCTCTCCCCTGACGGGAAGAGGCTGGTCTTCGTCTCATGCCACCTGGAGGGGAACCTCGAGGTGTACGTGATGGACTCGGCGGGCGGTGAACCGGTTCGGCTGACCTTCACCCCCGAGGACGAGGACCGCCCCGTCTTCACCCCGGACGGCCGCATCTCGTTCGACTCCGAGCGTACCGGCGACTGGGAGCTGTGGGTGATGGACGCCGACGGCGGAAACGCCGCCCAGCTCACCGACTCACCGGGCATAGACGAGGGCTCCTCGTGGAGCCCGGACGGGAAGCTCGTCGCCTTCGCCAGCGAGCGCGGCGGCCGCTTCGGCATCTACCTGGCCGGACCCGACGGATCCGACGTGCGGCGGCTTTACGGCGGCGCATCGTTCAACTGCAACGACCCGGCCTGGTCCCCGGACGGCAAGCTAATAGCCTTCTCCGGCGACGAGGCGGGCACCTACGACATCTACACCATCGCCCTGGACGGCTCGAAACCGGTCCGCCTCACCGGCGGCGAAGGCTACGGCCAGGAGCGTTACCCCTGCTGGAGCGCGGACGGAGAACGGATCGTCTACGCGAGCCTGGTGGCCGACGACTGGGAAATCTGCACCATGAAGGCCGACGGCGCCGAGCAGAAGCAGCTCACCGACAACACCGCCTCCGACAGCCTCCCCGCCTGGTAGGTTTAACCTACGGCTCGGCCTATGGCGCGGCCCACGCCGCCCTTGACTTGCCGGCGGGAGGGGGGTAAACTGACCAACCCCTTGATTCAGGGGGTCTTACCGTTTCGGACCCTTCAAAGGAAAGATAAATGGCCGAGCTGCGTAACGTAGTCCTCGTCTCCCACTCAGGCGTGGGCAAGACCACGCTGGCGGAGAGCATGAGCTTCGACGCCGGCGCCTCGAAGCGCCGGGGAAGCGTGGGCGAGGGCAACACCACCAGCGACTTCGACGACGAGGAGATAGCGCGCCACTTCAGCATCAGCGCCTCCCTCCTGCGGTTGAATACTTCGGGGAAGGTCGTCAATCTCATAGACACACCGGGCACGCTGGATTTCTCCGGCGAGGTCGTGGGCGGGATTTACGCCGCGGATGCCGCCGTAGCCCTCGTATCCGCCGTGGCGGGCGTGGAGACCGGCACCGTCCGCTGCTGGGACATCGCCACCGATCGGGGCCTGCCCCGCGCGCTCTTCATCAACCGGATGGACCGCGAGAACGCCAACTTCGCCAAGGCGATGGAGACCTGCCAGGCCGCCTTCGGTAAGACTTGCGTCCCTGTGCAGCTGCCCATCGGCGCCCACACGTCCTTCAAGGGCCTGGTGGACCTGATCGCCAACAAGGCTTACGTTTACGCCACCGACGGCTCGGACGACTGCGAGGTCACCGAGATTCCAGCGGAGCTCGCGGACGCCGTGGCCCAGGCGCGGGAGAAGCTCATAGACGCCGTGGCCGCCGCCGACGACGCCCTCATCGAGAAGTACCTGGATCAGGGCACCCTCTCCGCCTCCGAGCTGCACGGGGGGCTGGCCAAGGCCTTCCTCGAAGGAGCCATCCACCCCATCTTCGTGGGAGCCGCCGAGCTGGGTATCGGCAGCCGACCCCTTCTGGACGCCATCACGGACTACTTTCCCGCACCCGGCCAGGTTCCGCCGCCCAGGACGCTCGCCGGCGACGAGGAGAAGGCGCTGCCTGAAGGTGCGCTCGCCGCCTTAATCTTTAAGACAACCGTTGACCCCTTCGCCGGCAAGCTCTCCCTGGTACGCGTGTTCCGAGGCACGCTCTCGGGCGAGGCCTTCAACGTCAACCGGGGTAAAAACGAGCGCTGCTCGAACCTCTTCAACGTCCACGGCAACAGCCAGGAAAGCGTCGGAGAGCTCACCGAAGGCGACATCGGCGCCATCGCCAAGCTCGAGCTCACCCTCACCGGCGACACCCTGGCGAAGTCCGGGTCGCCCCGTTTCGCGGGAATGCCCCTGCCGCAACCCCTGATGAAGCGCTCCGTTTTCCCCGCCTCCAAGGGCGACGAGGACAAGATGTCCACCGGCCTCTCGCGCCTGCAGGAGGAGGACCCCACCCTGCACTCGACCCGCAACGACCAGACCAAGGAGATGATCCTGGCCGGCCTGGGCGACCAGCATTTGCAGGTCGCCGTCGCCAGGCTGCAGAAGAAGTACGGCGTGAACGTCGAGCTCAAGATCCCCCGCATCGCCTACCTGGAAACCATCACCCGGAAGGCCGAGGGCCACGGTCGCCACAAGAAGCAGACCGGCGGACGCGGCCAGTTCGGCGACTGCCAGATCGAATTCTGGCCGCTGGAACGGGGGAAGGGAGTGGTGTTCGAGGACGCCGTCGTGGGCGGCGTCATCCCCAACAAATTCATCCCCGCCGTGGAGAAGGGGCTCAACGAGGCCTACGCCAACGGATACCTCTGCGGCTGCCCCATCGTGGACATCCACGCCAGGCTTTTCTACGGAAGCTACCACAGCGTGGACTCCTCGGAGATGGCCTTCAAGGTCGCCGCGAGTCTGGCCTTCAAGGACGCCATGACCAGGGCCGCCCCCGTGGTCCTCGAGCCGATAATGCGCGTTGAGGTCTTCGTCCCCGACGAGTTCATGGGTGACATCGCCGGGGACATCAGCTCCAAGCGGGGGAAGATTCTGGGCATGGAGCCGCGCGGCAAGATGCAGGTGGTCAGGGCCCTGGTTCCCGAAGGCGAGCTCTCCAACTACTCCACCGAGCTGCGCAGCATGACCGGCGGCCAGGGGACCTACTCGCTGGAGTTCAACGGCTACGAGCAGGCCCCGAGCGAAATCCAGCAGAGAATCGTCGAGGAGCACAAACGGGAAAAGGAGTAGCAAACCTCCCCTTCGACGGGCATTCGCGGGAACCGGGCATCCGGTTCCCCTTTTTGCGCCTCGCCGCTACAACCCTCCACTCCGATGGGCTATAATTGGACCGAGAAGGGATTACTGCGCCCGAAGGGAAAACCCGGAGGGGTGAGATGCGTGTAAACCGCTTTTTGACCGCCGCGTTCGCGGCGACGTTGGTGCTCCTGACGGCCTGCGAGGAACCGGCGAACGTCCCCGAACCCACCTACCCCCAGGATACTTGGTTCGCCGTCGCCCTGACCGATAACTCCTGGGAAAGCCACGACGTAGCCGCGCTGGTGAGGCTGGACTTCGGGGGCACGGTTCGGGAGAACGTGGTGGCGCCCAAGCAGGTGGACACCCCGCCGGTGCTGGACGGGCGGGACAACGACCGGGCCTGGGACCACGCCGGGGCGACGACCCTCATCCTCGAACCCGTCAACGGGGGCACCGGCATAGCCGCCGTTAGTGTGAAGTGCGTCTACACCGAGGAAGAGATATTCTTCTTCCTCAGCTGGCAGGATCCCACCGGCACCGGCAGCGACATCCCCGGCCGCTGGAAGTACGCCGGGGGCGAGTGGTACGACCGGTTCGACGAGGACGGCCAGCCCGACGGGGACGGTGAGCTCATCGCCGAGGACATGCTGGCCTTCCTCTGGCCCAACCCCGATACCTACCCCGATTTCGACCAGCAAGGATGCACCGCCACCTGCCACGCGGAAGGAGGCGGGTATCGCCACGGAACTCCGCGCGGAACCTACATAGACGCCTGGGTCTGGGGGGCCGGCCGCACCAACCCCCGGGAACAGGTGAGCGACGGCTGGATGGCCTTCGTCGGCTGGGGCTTCGACGTGGGCACGGCGCCCTTCCTCGCCAACCGCCCCGGCGACGGCTTCGTCCCCAGGACCCCACTCTACCAGCACACCGACGATCCCAACGCCAACGCCCACTACCTCTTCGAGGAGGAGGCGGTTCCCTTCCGACCCGAGGGCTGGCTCGGGGGGAACACGGTGCCCGGGTTCGTTTTACAGATTTCGGACGGGTCCCGGGCCGACGTGCGGGGGCGCGGCGTGTACAGCGCCGGCTACTGGTCCATCGAAGTGGGGAGGTCCCTTTTGACCGAGGACGCGCTGGACTTTCAGCTCCTGTGGCCCGAGGTGCAGGGCGATGGGGAGTAGCCCCGTCCGGGCACGCAGCGGATGAACATAAAAAAAACCTACTCCACCGCCGATTGGCTCCTCGGCGTCCTGGCGCTCCTTTTAATCGCGGGCACGGCGGCGCTCTACTACCTCACCGCCGGCGGAGAAACCGACCTGGGCGCGATTTGGCCCAAACTGCTCTTCCTGCCGGTCCTCCTGGCGGGGTGGCGCTTCGGGCTGATCGGCGGGGCGGTTTCCGCCATCGTGGGCTCCGCGGCCCTGGCGCCCCAGCTCATCTACTATGTGGGGGAGTTGGACGCGGCCGGATGGGCGGACCTGAGCGAGCTTTTCGCCCTGAACCTGGTGGGGTGGTGCTTCGGTCTCATGGCGGAGTACCACCGCCGCCGCAGCTCGGAGGCCGACCGACTGACACGCGACCTGGGCTCGGCCAACGCCGAGCTGGCGGAGCTGGTCGGCCTGCGGGACAGGGTGTCTCGCATCGAGAAGCTGGAATCGGTGAACCGCCTGGCCGGGGGCGTGGCCCACGAGATCCGGAACCCCCTGGCCGCGATCAAGACCACCGTGCAGGTCACCCCGCAGGAGGGGCTCACGCCGGAAGTCCGCGAGACCTTCCGCGTCATCTGCGAGGAGGTGGGGCGCGCCGACGCGGCGGTGAAGAGGCTCCTCGGCCGGAGCAGGCGGAGACCCGAAGGCGGGAGGGTGAGGCTCGGGGAGCTCATCGCCGAGGCCGCCCTGCTCATCCGGCCCCGGCTGGGAAACCTTTCGCTGACGGTGGATGCGACGCCGGAGGACTGCTGCGTCAAAGGCGACGCGGACGCCCTCCGCCAGGCTCTGGTCAACCTCCTCGTCAACGCCTCCGAGGCGGCGGCGGGACGGATTGACGTCACTCTCGCCACCGAGGGGGACGAGGCGCTCATCCGCATCACCGACGACGGACCGGGCGTGGGGGAGAAAGACCAAAAAAGGCTCTTCGAGCCCTTCTTCACCACAAAACCCAACGGGACGGGCCTCGGCCTCTTTCTGGCCCGCCAGGCGATCCAGACCTGCTCGGGCGGCATCCGGTACGTCCCCCGGGAGGGGAAGGGAGCGGTCTTCGAGGTGAATCTGCCGCTATCGAAAAGCGATTGAACGCACAAACGCCCGATTTATTGACCGGCAGAAAAGGAGTTCCATGCACGACCCGCGACTCGCGAGCTACGCCAGGCTCATGGTCAACTACGCCCTCGAGGTGGAGAAGGGGAACGAGGTCCTGATTGCGGGCTCCCACCTGGCCGCGCCCCTGGTGCGCGAGATGTACCGCGAGGTTCTGGCCAGCGGCGGCCATCCCAGAACCCAGATCGGCCTCGACGGCCTGGCGGAAATCCTCTACAAGGAGGGCTCGGACGACCAGCTCACCTACGTCGCGAGCTCCACCAAAAACGACGTGGAGCATATAGACCGCCTGCTCCAGGTCCGCAGCCCGGAGAACACCAAGGCCCTCTCGGGGATCCCGGCGGAACGGATGAGGCTGAACCAGCAGGCCCACAGCAAGATCGTCCAGCGGTACTTCGAGCGCGAGGTCCAGGGGGAGCTCCGGTGGAGCATGTGCCAGTTCCCCACCCACGCCGCGGCCCAGGAGGCCAACATGAGCCTGGACGAGTACCACGCCTTCGTCCTGGGCGCCTGCCTCCTGACCGAGCCCGACCCGGTGAAGGCCTGGCGCGATGTGGAACACAAACAGGAAAAAATCTGCGCCTACCTCGCGACGAAGAAGGATTTCCGCGTGACGGCGGCGGGCACCGATCTTTCGTACTGCGCCGAGGGCCGCGTCTGGATCAACTGCTGCGGGAAGAACAACATGCCCGACGGCGAGGTTTTCACCGGGCCCGTCGAGGATTCGGTCTCGGGCCGCATCACCTTCAGCTTCCCGGGCATCTTCATGGGGAAGGAGATCGAGGGGATCCGGCTGGAATTCAAGGACGGCCGGGTGGTGGACGCCTCCGCCGACCGGGGCGAGGAGTTGCTGCAGACGCTCCTGGACACCGACGAGGGCTCGCGGCGGGTGGGCGAGGCGGCCATCGGCACCAACTACGGCATCACCCGGTTCACCAGGAACATGCTCTTCGACGAGAAGATAGGCGGCACCTGCCACTTCGCCATCGGCCAGTCGCTGCCCGGTTCCGGGGGGATCAACCAGAGCACTCTCCACTGGGACATGCTCTGCGACCTGCGGACCGGGGGGAGCTACACCGCCGACGGCGAGGTTTTTTACTCCGACGGCCGCTTCGTGAAGCCGATCGAGTTCTGATCCTCTCCTGCGCCGTCGGGACGACCGTCATTCGACGTCGCGGAACCGGGACGGGTCACATCACCGCTCTGCGGGGCGAAAAGACCTTCTTTCGAGGGTCGGTAACAGTTGATACCGTAAAAAAAGGGACCGTCTGCGACGGTCCCTTCCCGTATCGGGAAAACTACCGCACCACGACCAGACGGGTCGTCCGGACCGCGGAGGCGGTCTCGAGCTTGAGGAGGTACACGCCGCCGGCCAGGCTCGAGGCATCGAATCCCAGGACGTGGCGTCCGGCGGGGAGGGTGCCGGAGTGGACGGTCATCACCCGGCGCCCGGCTGTGTCGTAAACGACGACGCTCACGTCACCCGCGTCGGCGGCGGCCAGCTCGAAGCTCACCGCGGCCAGCCCCCCGGCCGGGTTGGGGTAGGTGCCCAACAGGCGGGTGTGGGCGATGTCGCGGCCGTAGATCTCGCACTCGGCCGGACCGTAGAACCGGCTGCCCCCGCCGGGTTCGACCACCTCGAGGAGATAGGCCACGCGGCCGGTGTCGGCCCCGGTGTCGAGATAACGCCAGGGTCCGTCGCCGGAGAAGAGGTTCTCGTTGAGCCTTTCCCGGCTCTCCCCATCCCCGGAGAGACGGTAGAGATTGTAGCCGGCGGCCTCCTCGGGCCTGGACACCGCCCAACTGACCAGGGCTCCGCCGTCAATGGGATCAGCCCGGAAGCTGACGACCTCGACGGGCGATATGACGTCGGGCTTGAGGGTGGGATCGCCGATGAGGGTCATGCCGTAGAACCAGCCGCGGGCGTCCTGCTGCGTCCAGCCGCCGTACTCGCCCTCGGCGACCTCGCCCATCCAGTGGGTGAAGGCTTCACCCCAGGTCATGCCGTCCCGCACGGCGTCGTAGAACACCTGGAATTCGAGCATGGAGCCGGTCTTGGTCGAGCCGATGGAGATGAGTCCCTTCGAGTCAGGGTCCAGAGTGTAGACGCCGCCCATGTTGTTGTCTTCGGTGTAGCGGGCGTTCGAGCAAGCGAAGAGGTTGTGAACCGCCCACTGGTGGTTGGTGTAGTTGACGTAGGCGTTGGTCACGCTCCCGCCGGTGTGGAAGGAGTGGAACGACCACGAGGAGTGACAACACATGAGGATGTGCTCGTAGGTGACGTCGTTGAGCCGGTCCATGTAACCCTGGGCGGTGACGTCGGGCCAGACGTTGGTCTCGTTGTCCGGGTAAACGTAGCCCACGTAGGCGCTCCAGGCTTCGCCCCAGGGCGCCCAGTCGTAATCCACGTAGGTCATCGAGTTGTCGTCCAGCGGCCAGTCCCCGGTGCGGTAATCGTGGTCGCGCTCGAACCAGGCGTTCACCAGCGTGGCCTCGTCGCCGCAGAGGTTGAGGTTGTGGGCGGGCACGCGGCCGAAGTAGATGTCGGGCTCCATGTCGCCCGAGCCGTCGGTGTGGATGTCGTAGATACCGTTGAATCCGCCATCCTGGGAGCCTTTTTCGGACCAGTGGCCGTCAAGGTCCATCAGGAAGAGGTCGCAGGGGAAGCTCTCGTAGCCGATGTCGGTCCAGAAGACGCCCTCGAACCAGGCCGAGTCGAAGTCGCCGATGAGAACGGCGCCGTCCATTCCCAGGGCCCATCGGGCCTGCAACTCGGCTCGGAGGTCCTCCGGCGAGATGACGCCCGAGGTGGCCACGGTCACGGTATAGCCCTCCGCCTCCAGGTCGGCGACCCAGGTGTCGAGGCCCGCGGTGATTTTGGGGTACAGGTCCTCGTTGACCAGGACGTAGAGGTCGTCGCCGGGGCCGGTCGGGCTCTGGTGGACGGTGACGAAATCGGGCTCGCCATAGGGTGTGCGCCGGGCCATGTACTCATCGCGCGTTTCCAGCGGCGGCGCGCCCTCGGCGAGGCGGGTGATCGGGATGCCGTCCGGGTTCGCCAGGACCGGCACGATCAGCATGAGAAAAAGCGGCACGGCCCGTTTCATTTTCACCCTCCCGAATCCGTATGCGAGTCAAACACGTTCGTGTGTGTCCAAGGCCAATATAGCGCAATAAATCCCTCTTCGCAACCTCGACTCTACTGTAGGTATCCCAGAGAGCGCAGGTTGTCCAGGGCCGGGTCGAGCTCCTCCAGGGTCACCGCCTCCAGGCTGTAATCCCCGTAAGTTGCGACGCGGGGCCAGTCCGCGGGAGCCGTGTCCGCGCCGGGCAGGTCCAGGGCCAGCGGGAGACCGCAGAGATGGAAGAGGAGGGCCGCCGCCTCATAGAGGGTGAGAGAATCCGACTCGAACCCCGGCTCGGGGCTCGAAACCCACACCTCGCCCGTTTCGCCCGATTCCGGCCGGAGAACGACGAAGACGGTCGGCTCGACGGGCGCGTCTAACGATGAGGCCAGATTCGCCCAGTTTTCCAAGAGCCCGGCGAAGGCCCGGTCCACCGCCTCGAGGGGCGGCTCCTGCGCGCCCAGACGCCTCGCCCGCTCCCGGCCGTTGAAGAGCTGGAGCGTGAGCCGGGGCGCCCCGACCGGTGAATCCGCACCGAAATCCGAGGCGTAGATGGAATCGGGCGGCGGCGTTTCACCGCGGGCCGAAGCCTGCTGCGCCACGTCGGTGAAGATGAAGAGCCCCCCGCGCCCCACGGCGGGGTAGGTGGCCCACCAGTTGAAGACGGCCACGCGGTTGTTCGGACCGGTGGAGCGCGTAATCAGGTCCCACACCGGCGGCTCGCGCCAGTCCCGGCTGGTGACCGGCACCCGCTCGGCCGGCCCCAGGGCGGTCCAGACGGCCTCGAGGTAGCCCGCGAACCCCAGCTCCCCGCCGCGCAACTGGAGCGGCGACCGGATGCCGGCGAGTCGCAGGGAGGCCAGCTCGCGCACACCGTGACGGTCCGACGGCTGCCCCGTCGCCAGGGTGGCCCAGACCTCGGCCGGCGACGAGGCGGTCGGGAAATTCAGGGCGTAAACCCTCGACCGATCGCGTTGTTCGTATAAATGCGGTGTCCGGGACGGATCCAGCGCGACGGGGTCGAGGCAGTCCACGGCCACCGCCACGACGGGGGGCGTATCGGCGAGCCGGAGCTCCGGCGCCGTGCCCCCCGCGCCGAGGTTGACCAGAATGACCACGAAGGCCAGGGCGGCGATCGAACCGCCCAAGAGGAGAAGAGAACGCAGTCGGCGCCGGGCCTTCCAGCTTCCGCCCAGGTACAGCCCGGCGACCAGGGCGACGAGCCGGAGCGCCAAAAATCCGATGGCCGCTCCCGCCGCCAGGAACAGAACGCTCAGCCAATCCGCCGCCGGCGCGGGTGTGAAAACCCTCCCCAGAAGCCAAACCGCCGCCAGAGAGCCGCCGAAGGCCAGACCGCCGGCTATCGCCAGGACCCAGCGTTGACGCGCCGCCGCATTCTCGGGCAGGGGACGCCGCCCGACGAGTTGGATGGTCAGACCGACGAGGGCCATCAGCGCGGCCGAGAGGAGAAGGGCGGGGAAAAAAACGTAGAGGGCCAGGAGAAGACCCTCGCCGATATTTCCCAGGTAGGCCGAGTTCGCCTCGACGAGGGCCAGCGAGAGCCAGGCGCTCCACAGGCCGCCCACCACCAGCCAGGCCCGCGAGGCGGCCGTCCAGAGCTGGGCCGGTCCGGGCCGCGTGCCGCCGCCCGCCACGAAACGCGCCACCGGGTTGTGCAGGTAACCCCGTTCCCTCAGTTGCGCGCGAATCTCGTCCAGCCCGTCTTCCATGGACCGCCTTCCCGCGGCCGATGGTAGACACGCCCACCGTTCCTGTCAAGACACGGCCTTGCGGGACGGCGGGCGATGTTTTACCATTAACCTCTATTCAGGAAAACGAAGCGAAGCGATTAACGCCCGGCGAACCGAGCTATGCCCCCGGCGAAATGACGGACCCTTTGGGCGATCTGCGCACGACGATCTGGAAGAGACCCAGGCTCAGCCGATACCGGCTGGCCGTCCAACTGGCATCCCTGGTGGTGTTCGCCGGTCTCGCGACCCTCTTCATCCTCTTCGCCCACTCACTGCAAACGGGGGAACAGGAGGGGATTGAGCGCCCGGCGGGCATCGAGGCGCTGACCCCGCACCTGGGGTACATCGAGCTCGTCTACGCCGTCCGTAGCGGCCACTCCGCCGGGATACACCCCGCGGCCTTCGGATTTTTCCTCCTGTTCATCGTTCTGTCCATCCTCGTGAAAAAAGGCTTCTGCAGCCACCTCTGCCCCCTGGGGACGATGAGCGAGGGGCTCTGGTGGCTGGGGAAGAAGGTTACCCGGGGTCGCGAGCCGCGCCTGCCGGCTTTCATAGACCTGCCCCTCAGGCTGGCCAAATACCTCCTCCTCGGGTACTTCCTCATCAAGGTGGCCACCCTGACCCTGGAGACCCTCCAACAACTGGCCTTCTCCCCGGCGGTCAAGCTGTCGGACCTGCGCATCCTCCACTTCTTCGCCGAGTTCCCGGAGTGGATGTGGTTCGTCATCGGCGGCCTCATCCTTTTCTCCCTCTTCATCCCCCGCTTCATCTGCCGGTACGTCTGCCCCTACGGCGCGCTCCTGGGGCTCGTCTCCACCGCGTCTCCGGTGAAGATTCACCGCGACGAGTCCCGCTGCGTCGTCGGCTGCATGGATTGCGCCGGTGTCTGTCCGGCCTGGGTCAACCTGAGGAAACCGGGGGCCATCCTGCACGACGAATGCCACCTCTGCCTGCGATGCCTGGACGCCTGCCCCACCCCGGGCGCGCTCACGCTGAAGGCGTTCAAGAAACCGCTCCCCGGTTGGATCGTCCCCGTCGCCGTGGTGGGTATCGTCGTCCTGGGGGTCGGTCTGATGTACGTCGGCGGCGGATTCGAGAACCCGATATCGCGGGAGGAGTACCTGGCGCGGATCGGGCAGATGGACGAACCGCTTTACGCCTTCCGCCCCGGCGCTCCCACGGTTCCCGCCGCGGCCACCCCCTACGACGCGGAACTCTTCAAACCGCTCAGAACGTATATTGGTAAACCCCGCAAGGTGCTCGAGCTGCTCCCGATGCTCGATTTCGAGGTGGGTGTGGCGGCGAGCGGCCTGGCGGGCGGGCTCGAAACCCAACTGACGCAGGAAGAGCAAAGCGCTCGTAAAACCGAGCCGATCGTGGACACGACCCTCCGCGAGGACGAAGGAGCGGAAGAGGTCCCGACGCCGGAAGAGCACGAAGGCGGGGCCGGCGCCTCGACTCCGCCGCCCGAGGTCCCGGAGCCGGAATCGCCGGATCCGGGTGAATAGCCGGAAGTTAACACCGTCCGACCCACGGAAGTAAGGGAGCGTGAAGATGAAAACCCGCATTTTCTCGGCACTCCTTTTCGTTTTTACCCTGGCGCTCGTGTCGGGGTGCAGCGAGGGGACGGAGGACCCATACGCCAGATACTACTCCGACGAGGGCGGCACGACCACGGCGGAGGCGGACCGGAACCGGGCCGTCGAGGAGTACCAGGAGTCCGTCGAGAAGGCCTTGGAAGGTACCTACGGGGGCGTCGCCGCCGCCGAGCCCACCGGAGGTTACGCCGATGAAGGCATGGGCGGCGAACCCGTCATGCCGGATTCGGAGTTCGCAGGAGTCGAGCGCGGAACCACCGGAACGGTCGAAGAGGAATACGGTCCGGCCGGGGACGAGGTCGAAGCCGACATCACCACCGAGACCGAGACCATCGAAATGGAGCGGAAGCTCATCTTCGAAACCTCCATGACCGTGGTGGTGGACGACCTGGACGACGGTCGGGAGAAGGTGGAAGAAATCATCAAGGCCAACCACAAGGAGGGCACCACCCCGGTCTTCATCACCCAGCAGCAGGTGGACCGCGAGGTGGGCCGCGTGGGTCGCATCCACTACACCATCCGATGCCACGCCGACGTCCGTGAGCGGGTCGTCGCGGCCCTGCGCGAAGTGGGCGAGGTGTGGGCCGAGGATTCCACCGTGGAGGACGTCACCCGGCGCTACTACGATCTGGAGAAGCAGCAGGATCTTCTGGAGGCCGACTACGCCATCGCCAAGGCCGCCTTCGCGGAGGCGGAGGCCCGGGGCGCCCGCGCCGCGGAGCTCGAGAGACTGAAGGCCGACATGGAGCGCATCGCCGAGTCGCTCGGCGAGACCAAAGGCCAGCTCAAGGGCTTCGATGACCTGATAACCCTGCCCACCATCTACCTCACCCTGGAGGAGAAGGACCCGGCCTCCAGCTACTCGGGCTGGCGCGTGGTCGAGGATGGCTTCACCGTCGCCTACAAGGCCATCGTCAACATCCTGAAGTTCGTCATCATCATCGTCGGCGTGGGCCTCGTGGTTGCGCTCCTCTTCCTGCCGAGCTTCCTCCTCGTGCGCTGGATCGTCCGGTCGGTGCAGCGGGCCCGCGTCAAGGAGTAGCCGATGCACCACTTGACGACAGTGCTGACCGTCCTGTGCGCGGGACTGGGCCTCGCCCAGGAACCCGCGACCAAAGGGGAGCCTGAAATCTACCAGACCTTCTCCGGCCGCCTGGTGGTCATGGTGGACGACTTCGCAAAAACATCCGCGGAGGCCAAGGCGGCCCTCCCCTCCGATCGCGGTACGCTCCTGAACATCGAGGAAAGCCGCACCAAGGACGATCTGGACGAAATTTACCTGGAGTACGTCGTCCGGGCGGATTACGCCGACGAGCTTTTAGCAAAACTCACCGCCCTGGGCGAGGTGATAGTGGAGGAGACGGGTCTCACCGACGTCACGAAACGGGTCGGCGAGCTGCGCGAGGAGGTGGACCGCCGCACCGCCCGTGTCGCGGAACTGGAGGAGCGGGCCGACCGGACGGGGATGACGATGGACGACCGGATCGCCGTCCAGCGCGACCTGTCGAGGGAATCCAGCGAGCTCGAGCGCGCATCGGGCGCTCTGACCAAGCTCCTCAACGATGCCGAGATGTACCCCCTCGAGGTCACCCTGGTCGAGGGGTACGTGGACCGGATGACCGAGATCGAACAGGCGCTCTTCACCATCGTGCTGCCGGGGGTGGCCCTGTTGATCGCGGCCTTCTTCCTGGGCCGGCTGGTGGGCAAACGCGGGGGAGGCAAGGATGTATAAAACCGGAAAAACTTCGGGCCCGGCATTCCTGGGGCTGCTTCTTTTCCCCGCCCTCGCCCTGGCGACGGCGCCGGGGGAGACTATGGACTGGGCGGACGTCGTCCACGCCCGCTCCCCCGAGCCGGCCGGTGACGAGGTGACGCTCACCCTCCCGCTCCCCGGCGACCAGATCGGCTACGAGACGGTCACCCGCCCGCGGATGATCGAGGTCGAGGTCGGCCTCATCGTCCTGGTTGACGACTTCAACCGGGCGCTCACCGAAATTCAGAGCGCCTTCAAAGGTGAGGACGGCTTCATCGCCCAGCTCTCCTACATCCGCCCCTACGAGGAGCCGTCGGCGGGGCGGGTCATCTTCCAGGTCCGCACGGACATCCGCGACGACCTGGTGAAGAAACTCTCCGCCCTGGGGGAAATCATCCGGGAGGAGCGCACCAGCAACGACGTAAGCCAGGATTTCTACGCCCAGGAGCGGGAGCTGGAGGACCTGCGGGCCCGGATGACGGTGCTCAGGCGGGAGCTCGCCGGGGAAACCTCGACGGGCCGCATCCGGAGCCTCGAACGGGACCTGGCCGACCTTGAGCGCCGGGCGGCCGACCTCCTCATCACCGACCCCCAGCTCGACGGAAAAGTCGGCCTGACCTCAGTCTTTCTGACCCTCACCGAGGACGAGGGCATCATCCCCGAGCCGGGCACCGACCTCATCAACCGCGGCGTGTCCGACGGCTACATCGCCCTCATGAACGTGGTGCGCGTCATCATCATCGTGCTCATCGTCGGGGTGCCGGTGGGGCTGCTGGGTCTGGCGGTGTATCTCCCGGTCCGGCGGGCGGTGAAGAAGGCCCGCGCGAAAAAGACCATCTCCGGCGAAGTCGGGAAGGGGTAGGCGTTGAAGATAAAAAAGAGGGGCTACACGGTCCTGCTCATCTTGTCCATCATCTTCACCCTGGCCGCCGTGAAGACGGCCCTCCCGAGCGATACGGCCAGCCACGAGTGCCTGTTGGGCTACCGGGCATACTGCACCTTCACCCCCGTGAGCACGGTCATCTGCCTGGCCCTGGCCGCCGCGTGCTGCATCGTCCGCAGGCGGGGCTTTACCACCGAGGAGTGACGCGGTGTTCAGCAAGATGATGACGGTCGCGGTACTCACCCTTTCTTTCCTCGTCGGCTGCGAGGAGGAGCCGGCCGTCGAGGAGACGGGCGACGGCGACACCACGCGTTTCGACCCGGCGGTCGAGCGGGAGATCATGGCGGCGGCGGACGGCTTCTTCGCCGAGCTCACCATGCTCCACGAGCCGGAGGCCAAGGCCTACGTGGATTTCACACAAATCGGCGACCGCGAGTGGGAGGAGTACTGGGACAGATTGAAGAGCTATGGCCTGGAGGTCGCCTCGGTGACGCTGCTCCGGGTCGAGCCGCCCATAGGGGACGACCCGGACACCGCCCGCATCGGCGTGGACGCGGAGCTGCTGGTGGACGGCGAGGAAGTGAGCGTCGAGGCCTACCGGCTCCCCCTCGTCAGGACGCCCGACGGCTGGCGGTTGACCGAGCTGCCCTTCGCCGAGTAGTTTTCCCGGGGTATGGTAAAGGCGGGTCCGCACCCGCCTCTTTTTTATCGAATCGGATTCACCGCCGCTCGAGGCCCATCGCCCCTAAAGCCTCGGCGATGACCGCCCCGGCGACGCCCCGCGCCTTCTTCGCACCCCGGTCGAGCACGCCGTGGACGTAATCCGGGTCGCCTCTCAGCTTCCCGGCCTTCTCCCGGATCGGCCCCAGAACTTTTTCCATGTTCTGCGCCAGCCTCTTCTTGCACTCCAGGCAGCCGATGCCCGCCGATGTGCAGCCCTCCCGAATCCAGGCTAAATCCTCGGGCGGCGAGAAGTAGCGGTGGTAGCTCATGAAGACGTTGCAGTCCTCGGGCACGCCGGGGTCGCTCTTGCGCTTGCGGCGCTCGTCGGTCTTGGCCGGCGCCAGTTTTTGCCAAATGCTGCCCGGTTCCTCCAGGATGCCGATGGCGTTGCCCAGGCTCTTGGACATCTTGTTTTCGCCGTCCAGCCCCATGATGCGCTTGGCCGGGGTCAGGGAGACGCGGCACTCGGGGAACACCTCGCCGTAGCGGGCGTTGAACTTGCGGGCTATCTCCCGCGCCAGCTCGATGTGCTGGACCTGGTCCTCCCCCACCGGCACGATGCTGGCCTTGTACACGAGGATGTCCGCCGCCTGGAGCACCGGGTAGGTGAAGAGGCCCACGTTGACGTTCTCCAGGTGCTGTTGCGACTTCTGCTTGAACTGGGTCATGCGCGAGAGGTCGCCGAAGGGGGTCACCGTGGAGAAGATCCACGCCAGCTCGGTGTGCTGGGGCACCTCGCTCTGAACGAAGATGGTGCAGCGGTCGGGGTCCAGGCCGGCGGCGATGTTCGCCACCGCCGCGTCGAATACGCAACCCGGCATATCCTGCGGGTCGTAGGCGATGGTCGAGGCGTGGTGGTCCACGATGCAGAAGAAGCACTCGAATTCGTCCAGGAATTTCACCCAGTTCGAGATGGCGCCCAGGTAGTTGCCGATGTGCAGCTCGCCGGTGGGCTGAATGCCGGAGAAGACCCGCATCCGCCCGGCGTCGTTGGTGAAGGTCAGGTAGCCTTCGCTGTCCTTGTACATGCTCATGGCGCTATCCTAGCGGTATCCGCGGCGGGACGCAAGCCCCGCACGGCGATTTTTCCGAAAATGGTAAAAAGGGGGTGACTACTGCCGGGAGGTGCGCCAGCAGTACGCGACGGCGAGAAATTTCCTGGGCAGGTATCGGTAACGCATCGGGGGGATTATAGCATGACTAGAACGTTGACAGAATTATAAGCTCCACAAAAAGGTGGCTGAAGAAATGGAACATATGCAAGTTAACGATAATATCCGAGGTTGATATAACAATACAGTTGGCTGTAAAGACAACAAATACAGTATCGCTAGACTTCAATTTTAACAGAAATATGCCTATTAAAGTTAAGACAATAGCGATAGGGACATTGTTGAATAAATAAATTGCAATTTATTGGTAAGTTGTTCTTTATGTTTAAAATAATATAACAATAGACCACGGATATACTTGACGCACGGCCCGGAATGTGCTATAATCTGTTGTGTTGAGTTCGAGGTTTGATTGGCGGAATATCTATATGTTTGGATAAAGTGGCCTAATCCATATAGATCAGTCAGTCTTGGCCATATCATAAGGAGGCTTAATGGATACAATTGCTATTTTAGTAATCATGTTCCTAAGCGGTATGCTGGGGTGGTCTTTTATATTTCAAGCCGCCGCTGGAGCAGCAATCCTCGTGATTGCGAAGTATTTTTTAAAAAAGTACAAAAGTGGGGTGGGTTTATAAACCCACCCCAAACAAATTCAATATTCACCTATACTATTTTTTCTCAAGTCAGAAGATTGTCGTCCTCTACTTAAACAACAGCTTCCTGCCAACAGTCGTCGGGGTTGACCAGAAAATCTCCGGCGGCGGGGATGGGAATCCCCGCCCTACATACACAAACACCAGGTCGCTCTCACACCGCACCCACGATCGCCGGGGCGGCGAAGTAGACGATGAACCCCACCGTGACCACGTACATCAGCGGGTGAACCTCGGAAAACTTGCCCTGGAACATCTTCAGGAAGGTGTAGGCGATGAAGCCGGCGCCGATGCCGTTGGTGATGGAGTAAGTCAGGGGCATCAGCATGATAATCAAGAAGCTGGGCAGCGCCGTGTCCAGCTCCTCGAAATCTATCCGGCGGATGAGCTTGACCATCAGGAAGCCGACCAGGATGAGCGCCGGAGCGGTGGCCTGGGCGGGAATCACCGCCACCAGCGGATGGAAGAAGATGGACACGAGGAAGAGGACGCCGACGACGACCACCATCAGGCCGGTCCGCCCGCCGGAGGCGATGCCCGCGGCGCTCTCCACGTAGGAGGTGACGCTGGAAGCGCCCGCCGCTCCGCCCGCCGCCGCCGCCAGGCTGTCCACCAGAAGAATCCGCCGCAGGCGCGGTATCCTCCCGTTTTCGTCCATCATCCCCGACTGGTCGCCGATGGCCACCACCGTGCCCATGGTGTCGAAGAAGTCGGAGAGCATCACGCTGAAGATGGTGAGCGACGCGCCGAGCCAGCCGAAGCCTTTGAATACACCGGCGAAGTCCACCCGGCCGAAGGTGGAAAAATCGGGCAGGGCGAGGATTTCCTGGGGCAGGACCGCCGTCCCCTTGGCGAAGCCGAGCATGGACGAGCCGTCGGTGCCGAAGCCGGCGACGTAGTTGGCCGCCGTGGCGATGATGGTCGTGGCGGCGATGCCGACCAGAATCGCCCCCGGCACCCGGAATTTCATGAGCACCGCGGTGACGAAGAGCCCGAGGACGACGATCAAAACCGGGAAACGCCACAGCTCGCCGACGCCCACCAGGGTCGCCGGGTCGCTCACCACGATTCCCGCCTCCTCCAATCCGATGAAGGCGATGAAGAGCCCGATTCCGACGCCGATGGCGTGCTTCATTGGCAGTGGGATGGCCTCCATCACCTTCTCGCGGATCCGGGTCAGCACGAGGACGGCGATTATGAGGCCCTCGATGACGAATACCGCCATGGCGGCGGGGAAACTGCCCAGCGGCGCGGCCAACTCGTAGGCGGCGATGGCGTTCAGGCCCATCCCCGAGGCCAGGGCGATGGGGAAGTTGGCGTAGAGGCCCATGAATATGCACATCACGCCCGAGGCCAGGCAGGTGGCGGTCACCGTGGCCGAGACGGGCCAGGCGATATTAGCCAGGGACGGATCGCCGAAGAAGTTCAGGAACTGGGGATTGACCGCGATGATGTAGGCCATGGTGAGGAAGGTGGTCACCCCGGCGGCGAACTCCCGCTTCACCGTCGTTTGGTGCTCGGCGAGTTTGAACAGGCGGTCCATCGCGCCTCCCGCGGACGTTGAATTTTTCGATTATACCAACCGCCTCCACCGTCGGACAAGGCGGTAAAAATAGAAACAAGGGGTTTAAACCCCTTGTCTCCTTAGTAACGGCGACCCCTCGACGAATCGGGTTCCGGTTTAACGGTACCGGGCCTTGATGCAACCGAAAGATGTCGCCTCAACGCCCTCCTCGGAAAGCTCCATCACCAGCTTGGGCCGCAACGTCTCGTCCACCATGTACTCGCTGGCGTAGAAGGTGGCGCCGACGCTCCCGGTCCCGTCGTCGTAGAGCTTGAAACCGTGGTTGGCCAGCGTGTTGTCCAGCCAGCCCCGCACGATGTCCGTGACGTCCACGGCCCACCATTCCCCGACCGTGGTCGGGTAGGCGGCGGAGTCCAGGGTCTGGGGGTGGATGTCGGGCATGTTGTTCCAGGTTATGAGGTCCTTATCCCAGAAGGCGTCCGAGGCGCCGAACTCCACCTCCCCGCCCGTGCCGAGCACGGCCTGGGTATAGAGGTAGAGCGTCGCCGAATTGGCGTACCGACCGCGGTAGTAACTGATGTCAATGAACTCGATGAAGCTCGCGAAGCCCAGGTTCGGTGAATCCGAGGTGTACATCTTGAGGTAGTACGAGACGCCGAAGTTGGTGTTCGGCTGCTGCTCCCAGCAGAAGGCGTCCTTGCCCTTGGCCAGGCCCGGCTGGATAGTCACCTCTTCGGCGGAAGCGACGGCGGAGAGGATGAACAGAAGAATCAGGGTGTAACGCATCGGGTGTCCTTTGAGCGGGTTATTTTCAGCAATCCTACCGCATTCCTGCGAAACTTACAACGGTACGGCGCCTATCGCCCCCGGCCGTACTTCTGCCGGATCTCGTGGGGGTCCTCCTCAACGCCCAGGACGCTCATGAAGGCCTTCTGGGGGATTTCGACGGTGCCCACCATCTTCATCCGCTTCTTGCCCTTCTTCTGCTTCTCCAGGAGCTTGCGCTTGCGGGTGATGTCCCCGCCGTAGCACTTGGCGGTGACGTCCTTTCTCAGCGGTTTGACGGTCTCCCGGGCGATTATCCGCCCCCCGAGCCTGGCCTGGATGGCCACCTCGAATAGCTGCCGCGGGATGAGCTTCTGCAACTTCAGCGTCAGGTTCCGCCCGTACTGGTACGCCTTGTCCTTGTGGATGATGATGGACAGGGCGTCCACCGCCTGCCCGTTGACCATTATCTCCAGCTTTTCCAGCTCGTTCACCCGGGGCTCGATGAGGTCGTAATCGAAGGAGGCGTACCCGCGGGTGACGCTCTTCAGGCGGTCGTAGAAATCCAGCACCACCTCGGCCAGCGGCAGCTCGAAGGTCAACAGCACGCGTTCGGGGTCCAGGTACTCCGTGTTCGTGTATCCCCCACGCTTATCCTCGCAGAGCCGCATGATGCTGCCGATGTAGGTCGGCGGGGTGACGATGGTGGCCCGGATGTACGGCTCGGCGATGGCCTCGATCCGGGAGAAGTCGGGCAGACCGACGGGGGAGTGGAACTCCCGGGTCACGGCGTCGGTGGTGGTCACCACGTAGATGACGTTGGGCGTGGTGGCGACCAGGTCCAGATCATATTCCCGCTCCAGGCGCTCCTGGACGATCTCCATGTGCAGCATTCCCAAAAATCCGCAGCGGAAGCCGAACCCCAGCGCCTCCGAGGTCTCCGGCTCCCAGGTGAAGCTGGCGTCGTTCAGGGACAGTTTCTGCAGGGCGTTCTTCAGGTCGTCGTAGTCGTCGTTGTCCGAGGGGTAGAGCCCGCAGAAGACGACGGACTTCGGCTCGCGGTAACCCGGGAGCGGTACGACCTTGGCATGCTGGCGGGAGTGGATGAGAGTGTCGCCGATTTTGACCTGGGCGAGTTCCTTCACCGCCCCGGTGAAGAAACCTACCTCGCCGGCGGAGAGCTCGGCGAGCTGCCGCCGCTCCACGGCGAAGTAGCCGAGCTGGCTCACCGCGTACCGACCGCCGTGGGCATAGAACTCTATCTCGTCGCCTTTGGCGAGGACGCCGTCCACGATGCGCAGAGCGGTCACGATACCCAGGTAGTCGTCGTAGAAGGCGTCGTAAACGAGGGCCCGCAGCGGCGCGTCCATGTTCCCCGCCGGCGGCGGCACGAGGTCCACGATGCCCTGCAGGAGCTCGGGCACCCCTTCGCCGGTCTTGGCGCTCACGAAGAAGAGGGGGGCGTCGGGATTCCCCAGGAGCGTGAGCACCTCTTCGGCGGCGTGCTCGGGCCGGGCGGTGTCCAGGTCCACCTTGTTGATGACCGAGATGATGGTGAGGCCGTGGGCGACGGCGAGGTACATGTTGGCCACCGTCTGCGCCTCCACCCCCTGGGTGGCGTCCACGACGAGGAGCACCCCCTCGCAGGCGGCCAGGGCCCGGCTCACCTCGTAGGTGAAGTCCACGTGCCCCGGCGTGTCTATGAGGTTCAGCTCGTAGGTCTCGCCACCCGCGGTGGTGAAGCTCATCCGGGCGTTCTGGGCCTTGATGGTTATGCCGCGCTCCCGCTCGAGGTCCATGGTGTCCAGGACCTGCTCGCGCATCAGGCGCTTGTCCACGGTGCCGGTGAGCTCGAGCATCCGGTCGGCCAGGGTGCTTTTACCGTGGTCTATGTGGGCGATTATCGAGAAGTTACGTATGCTTTTTATCGGAGTGGACATTCGACCTTAATGCCGGGTGCGGCGTCGGCGTTCCCGGCAAAAACCGGGAGTACGGAGACACGGGGACGTGAGGCGCAGATTTTCCCTTCGGGCGCAGACTCCCGCCCAACCTTGCGTTTTCGTGAGTGGATTATACCACGCCGCCCCCGGCGGTCCAACGCAGGCTTGGCCCGCCGGCCTTAAAAGTGTACAATCGGAACGGAGAAAATCCGTCGGTCCCAATCTCCGGCAAGGGGGTCCAGATGTTCAGGATGTTCTGCCTCGCAGCGGTGCTTTTGGTCGCCGCATCCTGCACCGAGCTGGAACAGCTCAAAGGTTCCGTGGAGTTCAGGGAGTCGAACGAAAACGCCGAGGCCGCCTTCAAGCAGGATGACTTCGAGGGGGCTCTGGCCGCGTGGGAGGAGGCCTTCGGGCTCGACCCGACCTCCGACGAGACGGCCTTCAACATCTCGCGCTGCTACGCCCGGTTGGGCGACGAGGAGAACGCCCTCGACTGGCTGCGCAAGTCCATCAAGCTCGCCCTCACCCCCCGGCTCGACGATCCGGACCTGGGGCCGCTGGCGAAGAACGAGGAATTTCAGCAGTTGAAGCTGCTCGCCTCCTTCGCCTACGACAAGGTCCCCGCGTCCAAGATCGGCGGGATGGACGATACCTCGACCGAGGCCTGGGACACGTATCTGGCCGGGGAGTACGAGAAATCGGCGGGGCTGTGGGAGCAGATTTTCCGGCTGGACCAGTCCAACGAGCGGGCGGCCTTCAACGCCGCCTGCTGCCACGCCCTTCAGGGGAACGAAGGACCGGCTCTCGAGTGGCTCCGCGTCGCCCTCAAGTCGGTGCTCCTGCGTTTTCTGGAGGACCACGACATGGATAAAATCCGCGGCTCTGCGGAGTTCAAGCGTATCTCCGAAACCGCGCGGAAAATCTGGGAGTAGCGACGGGCCGAGACAAGGATAAAACTGGGCCGACCTGCGGGTCGGCCTTTTTCTATAGGTCAAAGCTGAACGGGTGGTCAACGGCTGAGGTACGCCGCCAGGCCCCCGGCCGCCAGAATCGCCTTTACCGCGGGCGGGTAGGGTGGGAAGCGGAACTCCACCCCCGCCACGCGCACGACGCCCGCCTCCTCGTCGAGCTCCACCGCGTCCCCCTCCCGGTACGCCTCCACGGCCGCGGGGCACTCTATCACCGCGAGGCCCTGGTTGATGGCGCTGCGGAAGAAGATGCGGGCGAAGCTCTCGGCGATGACCGCCCGCACGCCCACGTGGCGCAGCCCCTTGGCCGGGTGCTCCCGGGAGCTGCCGCAGCCGAAGTTTTTCCCGGCCAGGACGAGGTCCTCGGGCCGGACCTCTTTGGCGAAATCCGCGTCCAGGTCCTCAAAGAGGTGCGGGGCGATTTCCTCGGGCGTGGAGCAGGTGTAGGTGTATTTGCCGGGAAACATCTGGTCCGTGTTCACGTCGTCGCCGTACTTCCAAACGCGGCTCATATCGGTGCACCTCGGCATTTTTAACTAAAGGTTTGCGTTCCGTTACCGTAGGGGAGGGTCTCCAGACCCTCCCGCGGGCGGGTGTGGACACCCGCCCCTACGGAAGGCGCTACACGATATTCAT
>DATKYS010000097.1 GCA_035528375.1 bacterium | reverse complement strand
GGACATTTGACATGCCGATCCTCGGACTCTTTGTTTGCCACCATGCCTCCAGTTCATGTGACATGATAGCATCCCCGTAAGTCCTTTATCTAGCGTTGTAGATGAGACTAAGGATGGTCCAGGAACACAAAGGTATCCCTTTTTTAATATCTTTCGGGCGGCTTTTTTGGTGTGTCTCGATGAAATCCAGTACCGGGTTTTTTCCATCCGCCGTGACAAAGTACCATGCGCTTCTATAACTACCCTCGTAGAAGAGTACCGCCAGCTTGCCCATCCTCGACCGCCTTAAAGTTAACCTACAAGTTAACTCTTGTCAAGTGGTGATTGACACTTTTTTAAGAATAACTTGTCTTCTCTGCCGGGCGGACGGTTCCCTATCCCGGTTCCTCGCGGGTGAACCAGGCGATGAAGGACTCCACGCAGCGCCCGTCCAGGTGGTTGTGCTCCACCTCCTCGCGCAGGATGCCGAAGGCGCGCTCCGTGTTCATGGGCTCCTTGTAGTGGCGCTTCTGGGTCAGGGCGTCGAAGATGTCGGCCACGGCGATAATCCGCGCCCCCATCGGTATTTCCTCTCCGACGAGCGCCTCGGGGTAGCCCGTGCCGTCGAGCTTCTCGTGGTGCCCGGCGGCGATGGCCGGCACCTCCCGCAGCGGCCGCTCGAAGGCGATCTTGTCCAGCAGCTCCCGGGTGATGGCCGCGTGGGTCTTCATCTCCTCGTACTCGTCGGGGGTGAAGCGCCCCGGCTTGCACAGGATGCAGTCGCGGATGCCCACCTTGCCGAAATCGTGTAAAAGCGCCGCCACCCGCAGCACCTCGCGCTCCCCCGGAGGCAGGCCCATCTCCCGGGCGATGCCCAGGGTGTAGCGGGTGACGTTTTTGATGTGGTTCGAGGTTATCTTGTCCCGGGCGTCAATGGCGCCGGAGAGCGTCTCGATGAAGCTCGAGAACATCTCCTGCCGCTGGCGGTAGAGGAGGTTGTTCTCGATGGAGATGGCCGCCTGGGCCGCCAGCATGGTCAGGAGCTTCTCGTCGTCGGCGTCGAAGGGGAGGCTGTCCTCGGGTAGGCCCGAGGGCGCCTTCTTGTTGAGCACCTGGAACACGCCCATCACCTCGCCCCGCTTGTCGAGCATGGGCATGGTGAGCATGGACTTGGTGCGGTAGCCGGTCTGGCGGTCTATCTCCTTGTTGAAGCGGGGGTCGTCGTAGGCTTCGGGGATGTAGAGGGTCTTTCCGGTGGTGGCCACGGCGCCGGCGATGCCCTTGGACGCCGGGAAGCGTATCTCCCGCTCGCCCTCGGCGACCATGCTCCAAAGCTCCCCCCGGTCCCGGTCGTGGATGAAGACCGTGGAGCGGTCGGCGTCCAGAATCTCGCTGGTGAGCTTGGCGATGATGGTCAACAGCTCGGCGAGGGGCATGATGCGGCCGATGGCCTGCGCCGCCTCCAGAATCACGCGCTGGCGGTGCAGCAGCCGGTCGTTCTCCCGACCCATGAGCGCGTTGGAGACCGCCACCGAGGTGAAGCTGGCGATGACGCGGAGCTGCTCCTCGTCGTCGAAGGTGAAGGGGCCCTCGCGCTTGTTGAGGACCTGGAGGACGCCGAGCGCGCGCCCCTCGCGGCCCTTCAGCGGCATCACCAGCATGTTGCGCGTCCGGTAGCCGGACCGGCGGTCCACCTCCCGGTTGAAGCGGGGGTCGGCATAGGCGTCGGTGACGTTGGCAATCTCGCCGGACCGCGCCACGTGGCCGGCGATGCCGGCGCCGGAGGGCATGCGGATCTCGTTCTCGGCCATCCCCTCGGCCACGATGCTCCACAGCTCGTCGGTGGCCTCATCGAGGAGGAAGACACTGGTTCGGTCGGCGTCCATTACCTCGGTTGTGACGCGGGCGGCGAGTTTCAACAGCGACCGCAGGTCCCGCTCGCCGGAGAGGGCGCGGCCCACGTCCAGCAGGTTCTCCTGCCGCTTGAGAATCGCCAGCGCCTGCTGGTGCGCCGCCGCGTTGGCCAGGGTCACACCGCCGTAGGCGATGAGCTGGCCCAGGAGCGCCGAGTCGTGGGCGGTGAAGCGGCCCTCGCGCTTGTTCAGCGCCCCCAGGATTCCGATGGTCCGCCCCCGGTGGTCCCTCAGGGGGAAGAATAGGGCGTTCCTGACGCGCAGTCCCGGCTCGTCGAAGAGCGCGCGCTCACCCGATTCCGCGCCGCGGCGGGAGAAGTAAAGAGACGTTCCGCCTTCGAGCACTTTTTCCAGAAATCCGCTCTGCCCCGGCTCCAGGACGTGCCCGGCCGCTACCGGGAGGTGGTACCACTCCCGCTCGTGGGCCTCCCGGGTGAACCAGATGCGGACGAGCTCGGCGTCCACGGCCCCGGCGGCGTGGCGCGAGAACTGGCCCACCAGGTGCGCCAGGTCCTGCTCGCCGGCCAGGTCCCGCGTGGCCTCCAGCAGTCGGCGCATCTCCCGCAGCCGCTGTCCGAGCTCCTCTCCACGCGCCATTTCCCCCGCCTCCGCGAATATGCTCGCTAAGTGTAACCGATTCCGCCCTCCCCCGCCACCGCCGCCCGGTCGTCAACGCGCGATTCGTTGGCGTAGGGGCGACCGTCCACGGTCGCCTGCGGGCGGGGGGCATGTCCCCTCTCCCTTTTAGGGAGAGGCGCGCCTACGGGCTAGGGTGAGGGTAAGGGTCTGGAACGTATAAAGCGGCGGCCCGCGGTCCCCCTCTCCCCGTGGGAGAGGGGATGGGGGTGAGGGCTGCCTTATCAAAAACGGGCGCACCTAAAGGTACGCCCCTACGAGTCGAATTGAAATTGTACGACACCCTCGTAGGGGCCGACCTTTAGGTCG
>DATKYS010000096.1 GCA_035528375.1 bacterium | reverse complement strand
AGCCCTCAAGCCGCCCCGCGCCGCCCCGGTCACTCGAACTGATCCCACATCGGCTTCATCAAGAGGAACAGTATCAACGGACCGACGAAGGTGTAGATGTAGAGGTAGATGGGGAATCCCAGATATATCTGGATGCCCAGGGAGGCGACGGCCGTGGCGGCGACGGCCCAGAACCCCCACTTCTTCCACAGCATCAGCGCCACGGCGGCGATGAGCTGTATCAGCGCCAGCACGCCCCAGGCAACGAGAACCCACTCGTCGCCGTGCCGGTAACCCGTGGACATTCCGCCCAACGTGTCGCTCAGGAAGAAATTGCTGATGGACGCGAAGGTCGCCCCGATAATCATGAGCAACAGCCAGGCTGTCAGGCAGCCGCCGCGGTTACGCTCGTCGGTCATCGCGTTCCTCCGATTCAGGGGGGACGTTATCTTCGAAGGGTAGCAGAAGACGAACCTCACTTCAAGGTTGCGGGGTGTGGGTCGGGCCTTCGCTCTCCGGAGCTTGACTGCGGCGCGCCGCCGAAGCATACTATGAGCTTTGGAACCGCCCCGCGGCGGGGATGGACGCCGGGCGGAAGGGCACCCGGTCGGGGAAGAGGGACATGGACGTCATCAAGCCGCGCATCTTCAAGGGCACACGCGATTTCCTCCCGAGCGCGATGATCCCCCGCGAGGACATCATTGACACCATCCGCGAGAGCTTCTCGCGCTACGGCTTCTCGCCCATCTCCACCCCCGCCTTCGAGTACGTGGACATCCTGACCGGCAAGTCGGGCGGAGAGGCCGACAAGCTCATCTACCCCCTGGCCTACCGGGACGGCAAGACCCTGGCGCTGCACTACGACCTGACGGTGCCGCTGGCCCGGGTGATGGCCATGTACCCCGGGCTCCCCACGCCCTTCAAGCGGTACCAGATCCAGCCGGTGTGGCGGGCCGACCGTCCGCAGCTCCGGCAGGGGCGCTTCCGCGAGTTCCTCCAGTGCGACGCGGACATCGTGGGGGTGGAGGGGGCGCTGGCCGACGCGGAGATAATCGCCCTCACCGCCGACATCCTCGGGCGGCTGGGTTTCGGCATCGGCGAGCGCAAGTACCTCATCCTGGTGAACGACCGCCGGTTCCTGGCCGGCGTGGTGGCCTGGGCCGGGCTCTACCCCGGGCAGTGGCTCTCGCCGGTGTGCCGGGCGATGGACAAGTACGACCGGGACGGGATGGACGGGGTGCAGTCGGAGCTCGAGGGGCTGAAGCTGGAGCCCAAGATTATCGAGCGGCTGATGCGGGTCTTCGAGGACGTGCCCGCCGACCTCCGGGCGCGGGCGGGCCACTCCAGGGCCAAGGAGCTTCTGGACAACTGGGCCGACGTGCTGGACTTCGACGAGGAGGCGCTGTCGCTGGGCGCCCTCTTCGACGCCGTCGCCGGGTTCGGCGTGCCCGACAACACCTGGGTCTTCACCCCGTGGCTCTCGCGGGGGCTGGATTACTACACCGGGCCCATCTTCGAGTCCGTCCTCCCCTCCGAGCCGCACATCGGCTCCCTCTCGGGCGGCGGGCGCTACGACGGCCTGATAGGCCGCTTCGGCGACCGCGGCATACCCGCCACCGGCACCACCATCGGCATTGACCGCATCTTCGCCGCCATGGAGCAGCTCGGCGTGGTGCGCAAGACCTCCTGCCGCACGCAGGTGCTGGTGGCCAATTTCGGCGGCGACACCCTACCCTTCGAGCTGAACATGGTGGCCGAGTTCCGCAACGCCGGCCTGGCCACGGAGATTTACCTCGAACCGGCCAAGCTGGCCAAGCAGTTCAAGTACGCCGACAAGCAGGGCATCCCCGTGGTGGCGGTCATCGGGCCCGAGGAGGCCGACAAGGGCATGGTCAAGCTCAAGTGGATGGACTCGGGGTTGGAGGAGGTCGTGTCGCGGACCCGGGCGGTGTACGGGTTGAAGGAGAAGCTGGCGATGCGCGGGGATTGAGGGACGCGCAGGCCGCCGGCCCCCCTCTCCCCGTGGGAGCGGCGCGCCGACGGGTTGGGGTGAGGGCTGCCTTATAAAACGGGCCGACCTGAACGGCGCGCCGTCGGTCGGCCCCTACATCATCGCAATTCGCGGCGGCCCGCGGAGGGGCCGCCCTACATCATCGCATCCGGCCATACCCCGTAGGGGCGACCGGTAGGACGAGTCCTCCACGGTCGCCCGCGGGCGGGTGTAGACACCCGCCC
>DATKYS010000095.1 GCA_035528375.1 bacterium | reverse complement strand
CCCCGCCCTACGTTACGAACCGCGCGATGTCCCGTAGGGGCGACCGTCCACGGTCGCCCGCGTGTCCCCTCTCCCCGTGGGAGAGGGCTAGGGTGAGGGCTGCCTTTGATAAAACGGGCCGACCGCATGTCGGCCCCTACGTCGGAGCACCGCCGGTATGAACCGCCGTCGGCCTTCTGTTAAAATCAACCGGACGCACGTTTCCAAAATGCCCCAACCCAGCCCCAGCGCCGCCTTCATCGCCCTCGAGGGCGTCTGCCTCAGCCGACCGGTCGGCCTGGGCGGACCCTTCGTCCGCCAAAAACGGGTCGAGGTCTTCCGGGACCTGGGCCTGGAGATGCCGCGCCGGGGGCTCGTCACGGTCACCGGCGGTCCCGGCGCCGGGAAGTCGAGCCTCCTCCTTATGCTCTCCGGCGCACTGCGGCCCGACGCGGGACGGATTACCGTGGACGGATCGGAGCCCTGGCGATTGGCCGGACGGAAGCGGCGGCGGGCCTTTGCCAAAAACCTCTACCTGGGCCAGAACCCGGCGCTGTGGCACCTGGCCGAGCGGGCGGGGGAGTTGGGGGAGGAGGCGCTGGCGCGGGCCGAGCCGTTGATCGGAAAAATCACCGACGACGCGCCCCTCGCCGGCATGGACCGCTGGCGGAGGCTGGGGCTGGCCCTGGGGGCGCGGGCGGCGCTGGAGCCGGCGGCGCTCCTCGTGGACGACCCCCTGGCGGGGCTGGGTCCGAACGAGCGCGGGAGGCTCGTCGTCTGGCTGGCGGGGGAGGCGTCGGCGCGGTTGGTGGTCGTGGCCGACCCGGGGAGGGGGGCGTTCGGGGGCGTGGCGGAGAGGGTTATAGGGCTTTAAACCCGCGTTTTAGCTCTTGGCGGGGGACCGGCGCCGATTGGGAAAAAACGGGCGACCGTGGACGGTCGCCCCTACGGATAACGGCAACGATTCGTGACGTAGGGGCGGGTGTCCACACCCGCCCGCTGTATTGATTTACCGCCGTGCGTTGAAATGTAGGGCGGGGAACCGAGCGAAGCGAGCTATGCGAAGCAAATCCTTTCCCGCCGCGTTTTTTATAAGGTGGCCCTCACCCCCATCCCCTCTCCCGGAGGGAGAGGGGGGCCGTGGGTCGCCGCTTTCACGCTCCCAACCCCGACCCTCACCCTAACCCTCTCCCTAGAAGGGAGAGGGGATATAATGCAGCCCTCACCTTGACCGCGGGCCGACCGCATGTCGGCCCCTACGAGTTTTACACCGACGGGCGACCGTGGACGGTCGCCCCTACGGGTCAATCTCACGATGCTCTGATGGGCCGCCGTTCACTTCCCGCCGCGGCGGGACCAGAACTCGAACACCGACTCCACCTGCACGGGGCTTTCCACGGAGCCCGGCCGCAGGCTACGGACGTGCTCGATGGCCTCCTCGGCGGTGCGCCCCCGGTGGACGAAATAGCAGGCGAGGACCATCCCGGTCCGCCCCAGGCCCATGTAGCAGTGGACCAGGATCGGCTCGCCGGCGCGGCGGGCTTCGTCAATCAGCTCCACCGCCCAGTCCAGGACCCCCTGGGGCGGGGCGGTGAAGTCCTCGATGGGCAGGTGGTGGAGCTTTGAGAAGGGGAGGCGGCCCAGGCCCACCCCGAGGGGGTGCTCGGCGAGGGTGAGAATCCGCCGGATGCCCAGCTCGCGGAGCGCCCGGAGCTCGCGGGCCAGCCCCACGCCCGACCCGGGCCGCGACATGGCCGCCAGCTCACCGGGGATGATCCAGGTCAGGTCGGGCAGGTCGGGGTGGATGTCCGTCGGATTCCTCATCAAAAAGGCGGGGTCGGGCCCCGCCACGCTCCCGCTGGCGCGGCGGGTCAGGCTTTGGTATCCTCCACCGGGCGGTTGCGCTCGTCCACCCGGACCACACGGAACCGGTGGCCTTCGAGCTCGGAGGAATCCAGCATGAGGACGTTGACGATGATGAGCTTGTCGCCGAGGTCGGCCAGGTGGGCTGCGGCGCCACGGACGCCGATCATCCCCGAGCCGCGCGGCGCGTCAATCAGGTACGTCTCGAAGCGGGCGCCGTTGGCCAGGTTGTAAACCTGCAAGAGCTCGCCGGGCCGAAAACCCGCCCGCTCGTAGAGCTCCGGGTCAATGGATATCGAGCCCTCGTAGTCCAGCTCCGTTTCGGTCACCGTGGCGCGGTGAATTTTTCCGCCGACCATGCGATAGAGCGCCATCGGTCCGGTCTCCTTAAAATGAAAACGCCTCGGGCGTGTCGCCCAGGGCATTATAGGGCCCGCTTCGGGGGGTGTCAAGGCGATTCGAGGGAGGGAACGAGATGGTTCGACCCGTGACCCTGGTGACCGGATGCTCGTCGGGAATCGGCCTGGTGACGGCGGTGGAGCTGGCCCGTGTCGGGCACAAGGTCTACGCCACGATGCGCGACCTCGGTAAGAAGGCCCCCCTCCTGGCGGCCTGCGCCGCGGCCGGGGTGGAGGTCGAGCTCCTCCCGCTGGACCTGACCGACCCGGCGACCATCGCCGCCGCGGCGGAGCGCGTCCGCGCCGTGGACGGCCGCCTGACCAATTTGGTCAACAACGCCGGTTTCCCCTACCTGGGCGTCCTGGAGGACTTCTCCGACGCGGAGATTTTCGACCAGTTCGACACCAACGTCTTCGGCGTGCTGCGGGTGGCGCGGGCCTTCCTGCCGCTCATGCGGGCCGACGAATCGCGCAGGCGGACGCTGGTGGTGGTCAGCTCCACGGCGGGCCGGGCGGGATACCCCCTCATGGGCCTCTACTCGGCGACCAAGTTCGCGCTCATCGGCCTGGTGGAGGAGTGGCGGCTGGAGCTGCGGCCGCTGGGCATCCGGGCGGTCTCGGTCGAGCCGTACTCCACGAGGACCGAGTTCGCCGGCACGTCGCTCAAGCGACCGGCGAAGTGGAACGACGGGCCCGATTCGCCCTACGCCGACCTCCTCTCCATCGTCCCGAAACGTTTCACCGGGATGACCCACGGGAAGGGGGCGGTGGACCCGCGGGTCGTGGCGCGCACCATCCGTAGGGCGATAGGCGCCCGCAACCCCGGCCTCCATTGGACGAGCGGGGGCTTCGCCGGGCTCTCGATGTTCTTCAAGCGCTACGCGCCCAACGAGTTCACCACCTGGGTGGTGCGGCTGATGGCGGGGATCGCCGGCCTGCGTCCCCCGAGGCGCTGAGGCTCAGAAGGTCAGGACTTTGTCCGCCTTGGCGGTGTACTCGGCGATGACGTCCAGGGTGCCGATGGCGATGTCCTCGATGAGCTCGTCCTCCTTGAAATCGCGCTCGCCCATACAGGTGCCGCAGGCGAAGACCTCCGCGTTGTCCTTGATGACGGCCAGCATCTGCGGCGCCGAGTAGGTGTGGCCCAGCTCGGGGTCGTACACCCCTTCGGCGTAGGCCTCTCCCTTGCGGGCGCAGTAGACCGAGTCGGCCATCAAGAAGAGCGCCAGCTCGATGTCCGGGATTTTACGCAGCCGCCGGGCGACGCGCAGGGCCGACCGGGTGGTCTCGTTCCCGTAGGGCGGGTGGGTTACGATGATGAAGACGCGCATGGGGCTATCTCTCCTTTGGTTTGGGTCAGTCGTTCGAGTATAAAATCATAGCACATGGGGGCGTGAAAAGGAGTAGTACGGGGGGTGCCGCGTGTCCCCTCCCCCCTCTGGGGGGAGGGCTAGGGAGAGGGGCGAAAGCGGCGGGGATAGGAATCCCCGCCCTACATTTGGGCGAATGCGGGCGGGTGTGGACACCCGCCCCTACGCCAAATCGCCAACCATCGGCGAAAACCTCGTAGGGGCGACCGTCCACGGTCGCCCGCGGCGGGGATTAAAGTCCCCGCCCTAAGTGTAGGCGCACGACGGTTGATGACCCAACGGGCCGACCTGAACGGCGCGCCGTCGGTCGGCCCCTACGTCATCGCAACATCGCAACCCGGAGTGAGGGGCGATTATAAAAAAAGGGCGGACCGATGGGTCCGCCCCTACAATAACGGTTACGCAAAACGCCGATCTACTCGGCCGGTTCAACCGCCTCGAACTCCAGCACCCGCACCGGCACGGCCCACACGTTGGGGCTGCCCAGGCCGTGGTCCCGGTAGTACGCCGGGTCGCCGTCGAAAACGGCGAAATCGCCCCGGGCCATCGCCGGGACCTGGCTCTCCTTGTCGAAGAGCCGCAGGGTGCCCGCCACGAACACGAAGGCGTTCTCGGCCGCGGAGCCCTCCGGCTTCGGCGAAACGCCCGCCGAAACCCACAGGGTCTCCCCGGCCCCGGCCGCCGACCGCAGCCGGTCCATCATCGTCGGGTCGGTCACCGGCAGCCAGGCGCGGCGCCCCGAGTTCTCCACCAGGACCTTGGCCACGGGGATGCCCAGGTCGTAGCTCACGTCGCGGCGGATGGCCTCCGCCATGATGACGTCGGTGACCAGCCGGTCCAGGTTGTTCTCCTTGGCCCCCACGGTGCTGCCGCCCGAGACGCTCATCACCGTTTCCTCGGAGGCCAGGTATTCCGCTTCGGCCCCGGTGGCCTCGGTGTAGTACTCGTCGTAGCTCCCCGACCCCCCGGCGCCGTAGCCCTCGCCCTTCAGGGCCGAGGTGATGATGCCGGAGCTGCCCACGCCGCCCACCTCTTCGGACTCCGCAGGGTAGGCGTAGTCTATGCTCGCGGTGAGGGACGGCTCGGTGAGAGTCGGTTCCTCGTACACGTGGTCCCCCTCGTACAGAAGCGCCACCTCCTTGCCGGTATCGTCAATGTAGCGCTGGCGGTAGGTGAGGTACTCGAAGCTGCCGTTGGTCTCGTAGGCCAGCTTTACGAACTGGCTTTCGCCGGCGGGGTCCAGGCCGGAGCAGCCGATGGTGAAGAATGTGAGCCCCAGGTCGGCGGCGTCCTCGGCGGCGTCTTGGAGGGTGTAGCCGGCGTCGCCGTAGAGGTGGTCGGCCGCGTCACCGATGACGAAGGCCAGGCGGACGACGGGTCCGGTCTCCCAGGATAGCTCGTGGATGGCGGCCCGGAGCCCCTCGGCCACGCTCTCCGGCGCGTCGCCGCCACCCGAGGCGATGATCGAGTTTATCCGCTCGTTGAGCCGCGCCACGTCGTAGGTCAGGTCCGTGGTCTGCGTCACGTACACGTCGCCCCGGTCGCGGTACTCGACGATGCCGAAGCGCACGGCGGGCGGCGGGGTCCCCTGCGCCACCTCGGCCGCGATCTCCTTCATCTTCTCCTTCACCACCTGGATCTCGTCGCCCATGGAGCCGGTGGTGTCTATGACGAAGGCCACGTCGAAGCGGACGGCGCCCTCGGGGATGTCGTAGGTGAGCCCCGAGCCCAGCGTCACGCCGCGCAGCTTGTCAATGAGCGCCGCCGACGTCGCGTCCACCAGATCGAACAGGTCCCCCTCGTCCTCCGTGGCCGCCTTCACCGCGCCGATAACCTCCGCCGTCTCCACCTCCAGAATCTTGGTGTCCAGCCGGAAGCTCTCCCCGGCCACCGTCAGGTTGCCCATTATCAGGAGCTCCACGTTCAGGATTTTCCCCACCTCGAGGGCGGTGGCGTTGTCGGTGATTCCCGAGCCTCCCAGGGCCATCTCCTGGAGAACCTCGTCCAGCCGCTCCCGCTCGATGACGGTGATGTCGCGCTGGTTGGCCAGGTCGGTGATGAGCATCTCGGGGATGCCGGTGGCGAGGTAGTCGTAGTCGTTCGTCGGGGCGGCCACGTCGAAGTAGAGGACCGCGATTTTCTTGGGCGCCAGCGCCACGGAAGCGGCCGCCAGAACCGAAAGCACGACCAGAAGCGCCTTTTTCATCTTCCCTCCCCGGGTCTTGAATTAACGGGTCAAGATGCGTAAGATATACGATGCGATGGGGGTGTTTGTCACGGATTCATTGGGGGTGTTGCAAAATGACCTTCCGGGCTGCATAATAAGGGGGGTGGTCTCCCCCACTCGCGGACCCGGGAGGCAAGGCGGGCGACCTCGAATTCAGCGTGCAGGCGGAGGATTCCCTCGCCCGGCGGGGCGCCTGCACCGTCGGAGGCCGCACCATCCAAACCCCGGCCTTCATGCCGGTGGCGACCCAGGCCACGGTCAAGACCCTCGACGCCGGCGACATCCGGGCCCTGGGCGTCCAGCAACTGGTCTGCAACACCTACCACCTGTGGCAGCGTCCCGGCCCGGAGGTGGTGGAGGGCGCCGGCGGGTTGCGCCGCTTCATGGGTCTGGGCGACGACGGCCCGGTGATTCTCACCGACTCGGGCGGCTTCCAGGTCTTCTCCCTCTCCGGCCGCCGCGGAATCGGCGCCCGACTGCCCGCGGAGACCGAGCCGGACCGCGACGAGGGCTTCCCCGGACTGGACGGCGAGAACGCGGTCCCCGAAGCCTGGAGCCGCGAGCGGGAGCCGGTCGTCCGGCGCCTGGACGCCGACGGGGTGCTCTTCGCCAGCCCCCTGGACGGGGAGCTCTACGAGCTGACCCCGGAGCGGTCCGTGCGGGTGCAGCACTCCCTGGGGGCCGACGTGGTCATGGCCCTGGATGAGTGTACCCCGTACCCGGCGACCCCGGAGGAGGTGCGGACGAGCCTGGCGCTCACGCACGCCTGGGAGCGGCGGTCGCTGGAGGAGCACCGGCGGCTGAACTCCGAGAACGGCACGCGGCGCGCCTTCTTCGCCATCGTCCAGGGCGGGATGCACCCCGCGCTGCGGGCCGAATCGGCGGCGTTTCTGACGGAGCTGGACGCCGACGGCTACGCCCTGGGGGGGCTCTCCGTGGGCGAGCCCAAGGCGCTGTACCGCGAGGTGCTGGAGTCCTCGGCGCCGCTGTTGCCCGGGGACCGGCCCCGATACCTGATGGGCGTGGGCACCCCGGCGGACATCGTCCACGCCGCGGCCCGCGGGATTGACCTCTTCGATTGCGTCCTGCCCACGCGTAACGCCCGCAACGGCCAGCTCTTCACCTGGGCCGGGAAGCTCAACCTGCGCAACGCGCGGTTCAGACAGGATTACACGCCGCCGGACCCCGAGTGCGGCTGCCCGGTATGCGCCGGGCACACCCGGGCCTACCTGGCGCACCTGGTGCGCGCCGGAGAATTTCTCGGCCTCAGGCTGGCGACCTATCACAACCTCTTCTTCTACCTACAACTGATGCGGCGGATCCGCGAGGCGATAGAGGACCGTAGTCTACAAAAGCTCGCCGAACGGGTTTTCGCCGCCTACCCCGAATAACCATGAACGACGATTACGAGATTGCCCTGAAATTTTTCCCGCCAGACCCCGGGCTGCAGATACCCCGGGCGAACCTTTTAGCCGGGCGGGGCGTGATACGCCTGGGCGATGGCTGGGCGGTGCACTCCCACCTCGACGACCTGGCCTGCGGCGGTGAGCCCCAGGAGCCCGAGGTGCTGGCCGTCATGCCTCCGGTGGACTGGACCGGCTTCTGCTACGCCGGGCCGGACTGGGAGGGCGTGCTGCGCCAGGCCTTCAACGCGGTCGTCCGGTGGCCCCGGGTCGGTTTCATCGCCCGCGAGCCCTACCCGGAGCCGGAGCACCCGGTGCGCTGGCTGGCCCCCCGCGACGAGAGGGACGTGGGGGAGATAGACGAGCCCTGGCTCTGGAAGTACCACGCGAGCATCGCCCACTTCATCGAGAACGAGAACGCCTTCGGGGCCCAGGTGGGGGGGCACATCCGCTCGATGGCCGCGGTCTACGCCGAGGACGGTGCCTACGCCGACCTGGGGGTGGCGACGCATCCCGAGTTCCGCAAGCGGGGGCTGGCCCGGTCCTGCGTGGTGGCGTTGTGCGCCGAGTTGGTGGGGTTCAACATAACCCCCTTCGCCGAGACGGGGGCCGACAACGTCTCGGGGCGGGTCATGCCGCGGTCCATGGACTGGGAGGAGATTCGGCTGCCCGATCTTTTCTGCATCAACCGGGAGCCGCCGCCGGGGTCGTAGGGCCGCCGCGGGGCGCGGGCCGGGGTTGGAAAAAACGCGGCGGCCCGCGGCCCCCCTCTCCCTCCGGGAGAGGGGATGGGGGTGAGGGCCACCTTATAAAAAAACGGGCCGACCTGAACGGCGCGCCGTCGGTCGGCCCCTACGTCATCGCAATTCGCGGCGGCCCGCCGACAGGTCGGGTAGGGGGTTGCAGCGGTCCCCTCTCCCTTCCAGGGAGAGGCTCGCCTACGGGTCAGGGTGAGGGTCGGGGCCGGGAACGTCGAAAACGCGGCGGCCTGCGGCCTCCCTCTCCCTCCGGGAGAGGGCTGGGGTGAGGGCCACCTTA